>NZ_JBAQRT010000060.1:0-20015 GCF_049306435.1 Zavarzinia sp. | reverse complement strand
CCCAGAGAGAGGGGGGAGGCGTCGGCGTGGCCGGCTCCTCCTCGGGCAAAAGATCTTTGGGGTCGCAGCCGAGGGGTTTGGCGAGGCGCAGCATCCAGTCGACGGTCATGCGCCGCTCGCCCCGTTCCAGCTTGACGATCTGCGAGCGGCCGGTATCGGCGAGTGTCGCCAGTTGATCCTGCGTCAGCCCGGCCCGGCGGCGCAGCTCGGCAAGGCGGTTTTGCATCGGTATGCTCCCGATCTGTGTGCGCTCACTTTACATGACTTACCCGGAATGGGCAAAATGTTCTTGTTTTGTTCTAGTCGAGTGGTATCCTTCGCCGGTCTGGCGGCAAGGGGGTTGGCGGGCATGTGGACAAGCGCGATGGTTGAGGACTGGCTGGCGGAAGCCGCCGATACGTTGCGCCGCCTGCCGGACGGGGAGGCGAAATTCCGCCTCGGCCCGCGCTCCGCCTGGCCGGACGTGGTGCGCGACGCGGTCACCGCCCAGGACGCCGACGGGCCGAAAGTCCGGCTGGGGCCGCCCAGCCCCGGCGCCATCGACCGGCTGGAGCAGGTCATCTCCTGGCTGGCCCTGCTGACCGAGGCGCAGCGGCGAATCGCTTGGGCCCTCGCCAGCGGCATTCCGGTGGCCAAGCTGGCGCGGCTGATCGGTTGCCACCGCAACACGGTCGCCAACCGGCAGGCGGCGGCGCTGCGGGTGATCGCCGGGCACCTGAACCTTCCGCCCGCTCAGGGTGCGACGCCTCAGGGCGTGATGACGAAAATGTCCTGCCGGGGCGTGGCCGGGGCCGGCGTCGTCTCGCGGGCGAGGTAGTAATTCATCCAGGCCTTCACCGCGTCGACATAGGGCTGGGTCGCTGGAATGACCTTGGCCCGGCCCGGCGGCCCGACGCGCGAGCCGCCATTGTAATGGCTGAGCGCGATATCGACCGAATCATAGCGGCTGATCAGCTGGCCGAGGAAGCGGACCCCGGTGCGGATGTTCACGCGGGCGTCCCACAGGGTATCGGGATCGAGGCCGAATTCGCCCCGCGCCGTCGCCGGCATGATCTGCATGACGCCGCGCGCCCCGGCCGGCGACAGGGCATTGGAGCGGAAGCCGGATTCGACCTTGGCCACCGCCTTGGCGAGGGCGAGGGAGACATTGCTGCCCGCCGTCTCCTCGGCCAGGATCTTCATGATCTCGGCGACCTGGGCCGAGGTCGGCGGCGGCACGGCGAGGGGGACGGGATTGGCCGGCGCCGGATTCGCGGCGGGCGGCGGCGGCTTGGTCGCTTCCTTGATGACATAGGCGAGCACGGCGGGATCGAGCTGCGAGCGCTCGACCGCGTTCATCGCCTGATAATAGCGATAGGCGATGGCGACCCCGTCCGGCAGGCCGAGCAGATAGGCCCGCAGATACCATTCGAAGCTGAGGGGCGCGTTGCGGTCCAGCACGGTGCCGGTGCCCAGCATCCAGGCGATGGCCTCGGCCGAGCGGGCATCGCCGGCTTGCGCCGCGTCCAGCATGACCTGGGCATCCTCGAGATCGGCCTTGCCGAGGCGAAGATCGGTGAAGGCCTGCACCAGCCGCGCCCTGCCCGAGGTGGCGACGGCGGGCGGCGCCATCAGCGCGGCGGCCAGAACGATGAGTATCGCGAGGCGCCGCGCCATGGGGCTCAGGTCAGGGTGACCGTGTCCCAGCCGTCGCCGTCGTAAACGGTGCGGCCGGCTTCGAGCCGGGCCCCGCCGGTGGCGACCAGGGCGACGGCGGCGGGATAGAGCCGGTGTTCCGCCGCCAGCGTTCGCGCGGCCAGATCATCGGGCGTATCGCCGGGGTGCACGGGCACGACGGCCTGACCGATGATCGGCCCGGCGTCCATGTCGGCGGTGACGAAATGGACGGTGCAGCCGGAAAAGCGCACGCCCGCCGCCAGCGCCTGTTCATGGACATGCACGCCCTTGAACGAGGGCAGCAGGCTGGGATGGATGTTCACCATGCGGCCCAGCCATTTTTCGGTGAAGCCGGGGGTGAGCAGGCGCATGAAACCGGCGAGGACGACGAGCTCGATCCCGGCAGCTTCCAGCGCGGCGTCGAGGGCGGCATCGAATTCCGCCCGCCCGGCATGGGCCTTGTGGTCGATGACCTGGGTCGGGATGCCGGCCGCCTCGGCCCGGGCGAGGCCGGCGGCGCCCGGCCGGTTGGACAGGACGAGGGCGATATCCGCCGGATAGGCTGGCTGGCCGGCGGCGGCGTCGAGCAGCGCCGCCATGTTCGAGCCCCGACCGGAGATCAGGATCGCCGTGCGCCGCTTGCCGCTCACGAGACGGACCAGAGCTTGTCCTGGCCCCAGCTGCCGGCGGGACCGATCACGGTGGTCTGCGCTTCGCCCTTGCGCTCGGTGATGCGGCCGACGATGCCGACGGTCTCGCCAGCACTGTGCAGCACGCGCAGGGCTTCGTCCGCCTTCTCGCGGGAGACGACCGCGATCATGCCGAGGCCGCAGTTGAACGTGTTGGCCAGTTCGCGGGCATCGAGCCGGCCGATCTTTTGCAGCCAGTCGTAGATCGCCGGCCAGGCCCAGCGCGCGGCGTCCAGTTCCGCCGCCGTGCCCTCGGGCAGCACGCGGGGCAGGTTGCCGATGATGCCGCTGCCGGTGATATGGGCGAAGGCCTTGACGAGGCCGGCCTTGTGGGCGGCGAGGGGGCCCTTCACATAGATCCTGGTCGGGGTCAGCAGGGTCTGCGCCAGGCTGACGCCATCCTCGACCGGGCTCGGACCGTCATAGGCGAAACCCTCGCCCTCGACGATGCGGCGGACCAGCGAATAGCCGTTGGAATGGATGCCGGAAGAGCCGATGCCGATCAGCAGGTCGCCCGGGGCGACATCGGCGCCGGTCAGCAGCTTGTCGCGCTCGACCGCGCCGACGACGAAGCCGGCGAGGTCATAATCGCCTTCCTCGTAAAGGCCGGGCATTTCCGCCGTCTCGCCGCCGATGAGGGCGCAGCCCGCGATCTCGCAGCCCTTGGCGATGCCCTGGATGACCGCCGCCGCCGCCGTCACCTTCAGCCGGGACGAGGCGAAATAGTCGAGGAAGAACAGCGGCTCCGCGCCCTGAACGACAAGGTCGTTCACGCACATGGCGACGAGGTCCTGGCCGACCGTGTCGTGGATATTGGCCGCGATGGCGACTTTCAGCTTGGTGCCGACGCCATCCGTCGACGAGACGAGCAGGGGGTCGGTGTAGCCCGCCGCCTTCAGGTCGAACAGGGCGCCGAAACCGCCAAGTCCGCCGATTACGCCGGGGCGCAAGGTCGCCTTGGCGGCGGGCTTGATCGCCTCGACCAGGGCATCGCCCGCTTCGATGTCGACGCCCGCGCCGCGATAGGTATAACCGCTCGTCATGAGTATCCCGATGGAAGTCTGCCGGCCGCGAATTTCGGCCGGGGAGTCCGAATGCGGGGACCATACTGCAAACCGCGCCATTCTCAAGGATCGGCGCCGGGGAATCGCGATGAATCAGGACTTCGAGGCACTTTTGGCCGAGGTCAGGGCCTGCCGGATCTGCGAAACGCAGCTGCCGCACGGGGGCCGGCCGGTGGTACGGGGCAAGACCACGGCCCGGCTGCTGGTGGTCGGACAGGCGCCAGGGCGGCGGGTGCATGAAACCGGCATCCCCTTCAACGACCCGTCCGGCGATCGCTTACGCGACTGGATGGGCATCACGCGCGAGGTCTTCTATGACGAGGCGCGAATCGCCATCCTGCCCATGGGCTTCTGCTTTCCGGGCACGGTGCCGAAGAAGGGCGATCTGCCGCCCCGGCCCGAATGCGCGCCGCAATGGCGGGACCGGCTGCTGGCGGGCCTGCCGAACATCGAGCTGACCCTCGTCATCGGCGCCCATGCGCAGGGCTGGCATCTGGCCGGCCGCACCGGCCGGACCCTGACCGAGACGGTCCGGGCGTTCCGCGACTTCCTGCCCGGCCTTCTGCCGCTGCCCCACCCTTCGCCGCGCAACCTCATGTGGCTGAAGAAAAACCCCTGGTTCGAGGTGGAGGTGGTGCCGGAGATCCGCCGCCGCGTGGCGGCCCTGCTCTGACCCGCCTTGTCCGCGCCCACCTTCGGGCTATAGTCGCGGAACTGTCTGACTCTTTCGATCGGTCCTGCTGATGGCGCGCCTTTTCCTTTCCGCCCTGCTGGGAGCCCTGCTGCTGGCGCTGCCGGCCAGGGCCGAGACCTATTCGGTCGAGGGTGTCGTGGCGCAGGCGACGGCGGCCGATCCGCTGGCGGCGCGCGACGCGGCCACGACCAAGGCCCAGCGCGAGGCCCTGGACACGCTGCTGAAGCGCCTCGCGGCGCAAGGCGGCGCCGGCCGCCTGCCGCCGGTCACCGACCAATTGGTGTTCCAGACCATGCAGGGCTTCGAGGTCCAGCAGGAAAAGACCACGGCGACCAGCTATTCCGCGATCCTGACCGTCGAGTTCCGGCGCGAGGCGATCGACCAGCTGCTGGCCGGCGCCGGTGTCGATTATGTCGAGGCGGCGGATCATCCGCTGGCGGTGGTTCCGCTGTTCATCGGCCCCGCCGGCCCGGTGCTGTTCGAGGGCGACAATCCTTGGCGCGCCGCCTGGGACCGGCGGAATACCGGGGCCGATGCCCTGAAGCTGGTGATCCCGCAGGGCGATCTCGCCGATCTTCAGGCGCTGAACCCGGAAGCGGCGCGGCAGGGCGATGTCGCCGGCCTGACCCAGATCGCCCAGCATTACGATGCCTCGGGCGCCATCGTCGCGCAGGCGACGGAATCGGCCAATGGCCTCGCGGTTTCGGTCGGCGATGCCGGTCAGGCGCCCTTTTATACCGGCAGCTTTCCGGCCGGCGCCTATGATCAGGCGGCAACGGCGGCGGCGGCGGCGGTGCAGGAGCGTTACCGCAGCCAGAATGCCGTGCCCGCCGGCCCGCCGGCCAGTCTCCAGGCGACGGCGGTCTTCGCCGGCCTGAAGGAATGGCAGGCCCTGAAGGCCGCCATCCAGGCGACGCCGGGCGTGCGCAAGGTCAGCGTGCGCAAGCTGATGGTCGGCAAGGCGACGGTGATCGTCGATTATCAGGGCGAGCCGGCCGGGCTTCGCAACATGCTGTCGCAGCGCGGCGTCGGCCTCGACCTTGGCGCCGAGGGCTGGCAACTGCACCAGGGCATCGGCTCCTCGGTGCCGGCGCCTGGCCTCGTCCCCGACACGTCGCTGTCACCGCAAGGCGCCCTTGCCCCGGGCGCCATCGGTCAGGTGCCCCTGTCTTCGCCCGCGACGTCCGTGCCGGCCGCGCCCTCTCCGGCGCAGTCCTCGCCCGCGCCGGACTTCCTCTTCCAATAGGGGGGCGGGGCAGGGTCCCATGCTCAATCTCGCCAATATGATCACCCTGGGCCGTCTCGGGGCGGTGCCGGTGATCGTCTGGCTGATCCTCGAACAGCATCACGCGGCGGCCTTCTGGCTCTTCGTCGGCGCCGGGGTTTCCGACGGCGTCGACGGGTTCCTGGCCAAGCGCTGCGGCATGGAGACTGCGCTCGGCCGCTATCTCGATCCCCTCGCCGACAAGGCCCTGCTGGTTTCGCTGTTCGTCACCCTGGGCTGGCAGCACATCCTGCCGATCTGGCTGGTGCTTCTCGTCATCTCGCGCGATTTCCTGATCATCGGGGCGGTGCTGCTGGCCGGCGTCCTCGACCATGACGTGGAAATCCGGCCGACCTTCGTCTCCAAGCTCAACACGGTGGTCCAGATCGCGCTGGTGTCCTGGGTGCTGGCCCATTTCGCCTTCGGTTTCGGCGATATTGCCGATATCGGCACTTCGGTCATGATAGGGGTGACGGCGCTGACCACGGCCATCTCCTGGTATCGCTATCTCGTCATCTGGCTTAGGGACATGTCGGGCATGGAGCAGGGATGATGAGCGCGCGGGGCCAATTGCTGTTCTGGACCGGTGTCGTCGCCGTCTTCTGTCTGCTGGTCTGGGCGCTGGCGCCGGTACTGCTGCCCTTCGTCGTCGGCATGGCGATCGCCTATCTGCTCGACCCGGTGGTCGACTGGCTGGACCGCCACGGCATTTCGCGGCCCTTCGGCACCGCGCTGATCATGGCCGGGGCCGTGCTGGTCGTGCTGATCGTCGGCCTGGCCCTGTTCCCCATGCTGCGTGACCAGGTCATCGCCTTCGGTCAGGCCCTGCCGGACCTGATCGACCGCGCTCAGGGCGCCGGGCGCGGGCTGATCGACAGCATCATGGCGGAATTGACCCGTCAGCAGCGCACGGCGGTTTCCTCGGGCCTCAACGAAGTGGGCAAGAGCGCGGTCACCATGCTGGGGGATCTCGTCTCGCGCCTGTGGTCGGGTGGGCTCGTCGTCGTCGATTTCATCTCGATCATGCTGATCACCCCGGTCGTCGCCTTCTATCTGCTGCGCGACTGGGAAAGGATCATCGTCGCCATCGACAGCTGGCTGCCCCGGCCCTACGCCCCCACGATCCGCGAGCAGGCACGGCTGATCGACCGGGCGCTGGCCGGCTTCGTGCGCGGGCAGCTCGGCGTCTGCCTGATCTCGGGCACGCTCTATGCCCTGGGCTGGACCATCGCCGGGCTGAATTTCGGCCTGATCATCGGCCTCGTCGCCGGTTTCCTGGCCTTCATTCCCTATGTTGGCGGCCTTGTCGGCCTGCTGCTGGCGATGATCGTCGGCCTTGGCGAGGTCGGCCTCGACTGGGTGCGGCTCGGCTCCATCCTCGGGGTCTATCTCATCGTTCAGGGGCTGGAGGGCACCTTCATCCAGCCGCGCCTCGTCGGCCGCAGTGTCGGCCTGCATGATCTGTGGATCGTCTTCGCCATCCTCGCGGGCGGTGCCCTCTTCGGCTTCCTCGGCGTCCTGCTGGCGGTGCCGGCGGCGGCGGCGATCGGCGTGCTGGTCCGTTTCGGCCTGCAGCGCTATCTCGCCAGCCGTTTCTACAAGGGCGAGGCGGACAGTGTCGGCTGACCATGCCCCGGTCCAGATCCCGCTGGATCTGCCCTTTCGCAGCGCCCTTGGCCGCGACGACCTGATCGTCCACGCCGGCAACGAGGCGGCGGTGAATTTCATCGCCCGCTGGCCCGACTGGCCGGGGCGGATCCTCGCGCTTGCCGGGCCGGCCGCCTCGGGCAAGACCCATCTGGCCGAAGTCTGGGCCGAGGCTGCCGGCGCCCACCGGATCGCGCCGGCCGACCTGACCTCGGCCCTGGTCCCCGAAATCGCCGCCGGCCCCCTGCTGATCGAGGGGGCGGACGAGATCGCGGACGAGACGGCGCTGTTCCACCTGATCAACCTCCTGCGGGAAGAAGGCGGCAGCCTGCTGATGACGGCGCGCGCCGCCCCGGCGCGCTGGCCGGTCAGCCTGCCGGATCTGCGCTCCCGCCTCGGGGCGGTGCCGGTCGCGAACCTTGGCCTGCCGGACGAGGCGACCCTGGCCGCCCTCGTCGCCAAGCTGCTGGCCGACCGGCAGCTGAGCCTCGAGGCCCGGCTGCTCGACTGGCTGGTGACACGGATCGACCGGACGCCCGCCGCCGCGCGCGCCGTTGTCGCCGCCCTCGACCGGGAATCGCTCAGTGTCGGCGGGCGCCTTGGCCCCGCGCTGGTGCGCCGGGTGGTCGCCGGCTTCGCCACGGGCGAGGACGCGGCACCGCCGCCATGACACTGTCATTTTGCTGTTGTAGTTTTCGCGCCATAATCGACGATCTTTGTTGAAGGAGTGGCCCGTGACCGACAGCGCCCCGAATCTGGCGGCGGCCAGCGCAGACGAGTATGAAACTGCCCCGACCGTGGCGCCCCAGGTCGCGCTGACCAGTCCGGACCGTTTCATCAATCGCGAACTGTCGTGGCTGGCCTTCAATTACCGGGTGCTGGACGAAGCCTGGAACGTGAAGCACCCGCTGCTCGAGCGGCTGCGCTTCCTGTCGATCTCGGCCAACAACCTCGACGAATTCTACATGGTCCGGGTCGCCGGCCTGCGCGGTCAGGTCCGCGCCGGGGTCGAGACCCTGAGCTATGACGGTCTGACCCCGGCCCAGCAGCTGGCCGCGATCAACGCCATGGCGAGCAAGCTGATGGCCGACCAGCAGCGCTGCTGGATCGACCTCAATCACGAAATGCGCACCGCCGGTGTTTTCGTGTTGCAGCCCGAGGAATTGACCGCGGACGAGCTGACCTGGCTGTCCGGCCGCTTCCTCGACTATATCTTCCCGGTGCTGACGCCGCTCGCCATCGATCCGGCGCACCCCTTCCCCTTCCTGCCCAACCTCGGCTTCGCCAGCGTCCTGCAGCTGAAGCGCAAGTCCGACGGCCAGCAGATGAAGGCGCTGCTGCCGCTGCCCAGCCAGATCGAGCGTTTCATCCGGCTGCCGGGCGACGATATCCGCTTCATCAGCCTCGAGAACGTGGTCGGCCTGTTCTTCGACCGGCTGTTCCCGAATTACGAACTGACCGGCAAGGGCCTGTTCCGCCTGATCCGCGACAGCGACATGGAAATCGAGGAAGAGGCGGAAGATCTGGTCCGCCTGTTCGAATCGGCGCTGAAGCGCCGCAGGAAGGGTGTCGTCATCCGCCTGAAGATCGACAGCGCCATGCCCGAGGACCTGCGCCGTTTCGTCGTCGAGGAAATGGAAGCCTCGGCCTCGGATGTCGTCGTCGTCGACGGCATCCTCGGCCTCGCCGATACCAAGCAGCTGATCACCGACGATCGGCCGGACCTGAAGTTTCCGCCCTATAATCCGCGATTTCCCGAACGGATCCGCGATTTCGGCGGCGATTGCTTCGCCGCCATCCGTTCCAAGGACATCATCGTCCACCATCCTTACGAATCCTTCGACGTGGTGGTCCAGTTTCTGCGCCAGGCTGCGCAGGATCCCGCGGTCGTCGCGATAAAGCAGACGCTCTACCGCACTTCGAACGACAGCCCGATCGTCAAGGCGCTGGTCGAGGCGGCGGAGGCGGGCAAGGTTGTCACCGCCCTCGTCGAGTTGAAGGCCCGTTTCGACGAAGCCGCCAACATCAAGTGGGCGCGCGATCTCGAACGCGCGGGCGTGCAGGTGGTCTATGGCTTCCTCGAGCTGAAGACCCACGCCAAGATCAGCCTCGTCGTCCGGCGCGAGCCGAGCGGCCAGCTGGTGACCTATACCCATTTCGGCACGGGCAATTATCACCCGATCACCGCCCGCATCTATACCGACCTGTCCTATTTCACCGCCGACCCCGTGCTGGGCCGCGATGCCGCCTATCTGTTCAACTTCCTGACGGGTTATGCCCGGCCGGAACATCTCGTGAAGCTGGCGGCTTCGCCCGACACGCTGCGCCCGACCCTGCTGCGCCTGATCGAGGACGAAATCGAACACGCCAAGGCCGGTCGCCCGGCCGAGATCTGGTCGAAGATGAACAGCGTGGTCGATCCCGAGATCATCGACGCGCTTTACCGCGCCTCGCAGGCCGGGGTGCAGATCGAACTCGTGGTGCGCGGCATCTGCTGCCTGCGCCCGGGCGTGCCGGGCCTGTCCGAGAATATCCGGGTGAAGTCGATCGTCGGCCGCTTCCTCGAGCATTCGCGCATCGTCTGCTTCGGCGCCGGTCACGAGATCCCGTCGAATCACACCAAGGTCTTCATGTCCTCGGCCGACTGGATGCCGCGCAACCTCGACCGAAGGGTCGAGACCCTGGTGCCGATCCTGAACGCCACGGTTCACGCCCAGGTGCTGGACCAGATCATGATCGCCAATCTCAAGGACGAGGCGCAGTCGTGGGATCTGCGTCCCGACGGCAGTTTCGTCCGGGTCCATGCCAAGGATGGCGGCTTTTCAGCGCACAACTATTTCATGACGAATCCGAGCTTGTCGGGTCGCGGCAAGGCGCTTAAGACCGGCCAGGCACCGCGCCTGGTGCTGGACGAACAGTGACCTGGAACGTGATGAGTATTGCCGAGGCTCCAGCGCATCGAACGAAGGGCAAGCAGATCGGGCGGGTCGGGGTCGTCGACATCGGCTCCAATTCGGTCCGCCTCGTGGTCTACGAAGGCAGCGGCCGCAATCCGGCGACGATGTTCAACGAAAAGGTCCTGTGCGGCCTTGGCCGCAAGCTGGCTTCGACCGGCCGGCTGGACCCTGAAGGCCTCGCGTCCGCCTATGCCGCGCTGGAGCGATTCGTCGCCCTGTCCCGGGTGATGGCGGTGCGCCACCTCGACATCGTGGCGACGGCGGCGGTGCGCGATGCCAGCGACGGCGCCGAATTCGTCGCCCGGGCCGGTGAAATCTCCGGCCTGCCGATCCGGGTGCTGTCGGGCCAGGAGGAAGCCTATTTCTCGGCCGAAGGCGTGCTGTCCGCCATTCCCGATGCCGATGGGCTGGTGGGCGACCTCGGCGGCGGCAGTCTCGAACTCGTCATGGTGGGCGACGGCGGCGTCGGCACCCAGGCGACGACCCCGCTCGGCCCCCTGCGCCTGATGGAAGTCGCGGGCGGCGACAAGGCCAGGGCGACCCAGATCATCGACCAGACCCTGGCGGAGTTGCCTTGGCTCGACCAGTTGCGCGGCCGTAGTTTCTTCGCGGTCGGCGGCGCCTGGCGGGCGCTGGCCAAGATCCACATGGCGCAGGTTTCCTACCCCTTGCGGGTGCTGCATCATTACCGCATCCAGCGCGGCGACGTGCGCGACCTCTCGCGCGTCATCGCCAATCTGTCGCGTGACAGTCTGGAGCGGATTTCGGGCCTGTCCCGCCGCCGGCTCGACACGCTGCCCTTCGCCGCGCTGCTGCTCGATCGGGTGCTGAAGGCGGCGCGGCCGCGCGATGTCGTGTTCTCGGCCTATGGCCTGCGCGAGGGCCTGCTCTACAGCCGCCTGCCGGCACGGGAGCGCGGCCTCGACCCGCTGATCGAGACCGCCTGCGAGATGGGCGCGCGCATGGGCCGTTTCGCCGAGCACGGCGATGAAATGTTCGCCTGGACCGCCCGGCTCTTCGCCGACGAGAACCCGGAAGACCGGCGCCTGCGCCGCGCCGCCTGCCATCTGTCCGACATCGGCTGGCGCGGCCATCCCGACTACCGCGCCCAGCAAAGCCTGTTCGAGATCCTGCGCGGCCCCTTCGTCGGCATCGATCATCAGGGACGGGCCCAGCTTGCCCTCGCGATCTATGCCCGCTATGACGGCGACCCCGAGGCGGGCGCCTGCCGCCAGGCTTCCGCCGTGCTCGACGAGAAGCAGATCCTGCAGGCCAAGGTCATGGGCTGCGCATTCCGTCTCGGCCACTGTCTGTCGGGGGCGACGCCCGGCGTGCTGCACGATTGCTCGCTGGAAGTCGCGGGCGGCAATCTGGTGCTGCGCCTGCCCAGGCGCCACATGCATCTCGACGGCGAAGTCGTCCGCCGCCGCCTCGCCGCCGTTGGCCGCCTGCTCGGTTGCCCGGTCACGGTCGAGGCGACGGCGTAAGGCCGGCTCTCACCTCCTCGTCACTCCGGCGAAGGCCGGAATCTTGATCAGGACAGGGCGCCTTTTCGTCACGAGGTTCCGGCCTTCGCCGGAACGACGACAATTGAATGGCGCTTAAGCCGCGCTCGGCAGTGTCGCCTGATCGCGGCGCAGGCGGCGGTGCAGGCGGAGGGCGAAGACGAGTTCGACCATCAGCATGGCGAGGCCCAGCAGGACCCAGGCGGCATTGCCGGTCAGGGTCGAGGCGATCAGGCCGAAATCATAAAATCCGTGCAGGGCGATCGGCACCAGAAGGGCCGCCGCGATCAGTTGGCCCGCCCTCTGGGGCTCGAAATGGGCGCGGGCGACGTAGAAGCCCATGATCGCCCCCAGCATGGCATGACCCGGCACGGCGGACAGCGCGCGGATCAGGGCGATGCCCAGCCAGCCGTCGCCGCCGCCGATGACATAGAGCAGATTCTCGAGGGCGGCGAAGCCGAGCGAGGCGGCGACGCCATAGACAAGGCCGTCCATCGGCTCGTCGAAGGCCTTGTGGCGCCGGCAATAGAGGAGGAGCACCGCCAGCTTGAAGGCTTCCTCGGGGATCGCCGCCAGCAGGAAGGCCCGGGCCGCGGCCAGCGCGAAAGGGTCCGCGATCAGGGGCTCGATCGCCGCGCCGAGGGGCAGCACGATGGCGAGGATCGGCAGGGCCGTCGCGAGGCCCAGAAAGAAAGTGCCGAGAATGGCCCTCTTCGGCTCCGGGAAACGGTCGCTGGTGACGAAATAGACCAGCAGGACGAGGGCGGGCAGCAGCGCGGCCCCGATCATGATCAGCGGCGCCATGCGGCTCCCCCCGTCCGGTCGTTCAGGCTCAGCCGGCGTTCTGGCCGAGCTTGATCAGCTTGATCCGCCTTCCCTCGGCGGCAAGCGCGAGGCGCCCGTGCTTCAGGTCGAGGGCGGCTTCGCCGAAGACCTTGCGTCGCCAGCCCTGAAGGGCGGGGACATTGGCCTCGTCGTCACCGGCGATCGCCTCGAGGTCGGCGGTATTGGCCACCAGCTTCTGGGCGACGCCATGATCCTCGCATTGGAGTTTCAGCATCACCTTCAGCAATTCGACCAGCGGGCCAATGCCGCGCGGGGCTTCGGCCACCTTCTCGGATTCAGGCAACAGGTCTTCCGGGCAGTCGAGGCCGCGCTGCACCGCTTCGAGCAGCGACGGGCCGAGGCGGCCGTCGGCGAAACCCTTGGGCACGCCGCGCGACTGCTTCATGTCGTCGATCGAAGTCGGCGGATGGGCCGCGATCTCGAGGAGGGCGTCGTCCTTCAGCATCCGGCCGCGCGGCAGGTCGCGGGCGCGGGCCTCGGTCTCGCGCCAGGCGGCGACTTCGCGCAGGACGGCGAGGAAGCGGCGGTTGCTGGTCCTCGTCTTGATCCGCTGCCAGGCATCTTCCGGCTCGACGATATAGGTGCCGGGGTCCATCAGGACCGCCATCTCGGTGTCCAGCCATTCGGTGCGGCCGCTGCGCTCCAGCTCGGCCCACAGCACCTCATAGACCTTGCGCAAATGGGTGACGTCGCCGATGGCATAGGTCAGCTGGCGGTCGGTCAGGGGGCGGCGGCTCCAGTCGGTGAAACGCGACGATTTGTCGAGACCGGCCTTGGCGATCTTGGCCACCAGGGTTTCGTAGGACACGCTGTCGCCATAGCCGCAGACCATGGCCGCGACCTGGGTATCGAACAGCGGCTCGGGGATGCGGCCCGACAGTTTCAGGAAAATCTCGATGTCCTGTCGGGCGGCATGGAAGACTTTCAGCACCTTGGGGTCGACCATCAGGTCGAACAGGGGCTGCAGGTCGATCAGCGGGGCGACGGGATCGATGATGGCGGCGACATCCGGCCCCGCGACCTGCACGAGGCAGAGCTTCGGCCAATAGGTGTTGTCGCGCAGGAATTCCGTGTCGACGGTGACATATTCGGCTTGTTTCAGGCGCTCGACCAGCGCCGTCAGCTCTTCCGTGTCCTTGATGTGGAGGTAACCCTTAGGCATCGGAAAATCATTCGTCCTTTCAGCACTCGGCGACCGGCAGCGGATCCGTCAGGACCGCCAGCGCAAGACACGCGCCTTGACCGGATTCTGGAATTCGCGCCCTTCGGCCTTGGCCCGGGCGAATTCCTTCTTGAGAAGATAGTACCATTTGGCCTGGGTATCCGCGTCTTCGAGCAGCATCAGCGACGGATTATGGGCAAGCCCCGCCTGCTGCATGGTGACGATGTCGCCATCCTGTTTCAGGAAGGTGCGGGCGAAATGGCGCAGGATGGGTTTCATCACCGTCACCCAGGGCATGGTCCAATACATGACCTGGGTGATCTCGCAGGAATTGGCGGTCAGGGGCGTGATCGCCGTCAGGCCGGCGAAGCGATGCTTGCCGACCGAGATTTCCTCGGTGCGGATACCGGGCAGGCGGAAGGCGATCTCGGTCTCGGGCTTGCCGCCCAGCAGGCGATAGGCGAAGGAATTCTTCGACGGCGCGTGGCGCACCATGGTGAAGCCGAGGAAGGAGGGGGCGAACTGCTTCGCCTTCTCGTGCATCGACGCCTTGGTCCGCCACCACCACGAGCGGTGGACATAAGGCCCATGGGCCGGGTCCATCAGCCCGACCACCGCATCGTCGAGCGGGCAGGGGAAGATCATCTTCTCGACATGGGACGGGCGGGCGCCCGGCTCGAAACCGGGCACGTCCGGCACCGGCGTCGTCTCGGCCGCGGCCGGGTCGCCGATGAAGATCCAGATCAGCCCGTGTTTCTCGGCCAGCGGATAGCGCCGCACCTTGATGCGGTCGATCCTGATGTCCTGGTCGGCGGTCAGGGCGGGAATATCGGTGCAGGTCCCGGTCTTGTCGAAGCGCCAGCCGTGATAGCAGCATTCGACGTCGCGCCCGTCGAAGCGGCCGCAGGACAGGGGAATGCCCCGGTGCGGGCAGATATCGCGCAGGGCAAAGGCGGTGCCGTCCGCTTCGCGGGCCAGCAGCACGGGTTCGCCCAGCAGGCTTTTCGCCAGCATGGCGCCCGGCTTCAACTCGCGCGAGGGCAGGGCGAGATACCACAGGTCGCGCAGCCAGACGGGCGCGTCGATGCCGCGGGCGGGTCGAATTTCGGCGGATTCCGGGGGTGTCGTGGCGGCGGTATCGGTCATGATCCCGCTTGTTAGCAAATTTCCACGGGAAATGCCCCCCTCCAGATGACGCATGGCTGTTGCAAGGCTTGCGGGCCGGGCTTGCTAAGGCGCGCCCGCACCCGTAAAACCCGGCCATCGCATCGGAGTTGTTCGAAACCATGCACGCCTATCGCACCCATACCTGCGGCCAGCTGACCGCCGCCGACATCGGTTCGACCGTTCGCCTGTCCGGCTGGGTCCATCGCAAGCGCGACCACGGCAACCTGCTGTTCGTCGATCTGCGCGACCATTACGGCATCACGCAATGCGTGGTCGAAACCGATGAAGCCGCCTTCGCGACGGTCGAGTCCCTGCGGTCGGAATCGGTCATCACCGTCACCGGCCGGGTGGTGAAGCGCGCCGAAGGCACCGAGAACGCCAATCTCGCCACCGGCGCGATCGAGATCCGCATCGGCGAGATCGCGGTCCAGTCGGCGGCGGAAGAATTGCCGATGCCGGTCTTCGGCGATCAGGAGTACCCGGAAGAGATCCGCCTGAAGTATCGCTTCCTCGATCTTCGCCGCGAAAAGCTGCACCAGAACATCATCCTGCGCTCGAAGGTGATCTCCAGCTTGCGCCGGCGCATGATCGACCAGGGCTTCATGGAATTCCAGACGCCGATCCTGACGGCGTCGAGCCCCGAAGGCGCGCGCGACTTCCTGGTGCCCAGCCGCATGCATCCGGGCAAGTTCTATGCCCTGCCCCAGGCGCCGCAGCAGTTCAAGCAGTTGCTGATGGTCGCGGGCTTCGACCGCTATTTCCAGATCGCCCCCTGCTTCCGCGACGAGGATGCCCGCGCCGACCGCAGCCCGGGCGAATTCTACCAGCTCGATCTCGAAATGAGCTTCGTCACCCAGGACGACGTCTTCGCGGCCGTGGAGCCGGTGGTCGCGGGCGTGTTCCGCGAATTCTCGACGAAGCGGATCGCCGAAGGCGCCTTCCCCCATATCGCCTATCGCGACTCGATGCTGTGGTACGGCAACGACAAGCCGGATCTGCGCAACCCGATCAAGATCGTCGACGTCTCGGAAGTCTTCCGCGGCTCGGGCTTCGGCATTTTCGCCAAGGCGGTCGAGCAGGGCGCCGTGGTGCGCGGCATTCCGGCGCCGGGCGCCGGCAGCCAGCCCCGCAGCTTCTTCGACAAGATGAACGACTGGGCACGGGGCGAAGGCGCCGCCGGCCTCGGCTACGTCATCTTCGAGGGCGAGGCGGGCAAGGGCCCCGTCGCCAAGAACATCGGGCCGGAGCGGGTCGCCCAGCTCAAGGAAATCTCGGGCTGCAAGGATGGCGACGCCATCTTCTTCGCCTGCGACAAGGAATTGTCGGCCGCCAAGCTGGCCGGTTTCGCCCGCACCCGCATCGGCAACGAACTCGATCTGATCGAGAAGGACACCTTCCGCTTCTGCTGGATCGTCGACTTCCCGATGTTCGAGTATGACGAGGACGAGAAGAAGATCATCTTCTCGCATAATCCGTTCTCGATGCCCCAGGGCGGCATGGAAGCGCTGGAAACCCGCGATCCGCTGACCATCAACGCCTATCAGTACGATATCGTCTGCAACGGCATCGAACTGTCGTCGGGCGCGATCCGGAACCATCGCCCGGACATCATGCTGAAGGCCTTCGACATCGCCGGCTATCCGGCGGACGAGGTCGAGCGGCGCTTTGGCGGCATGCTGAACGCTTTCCGCTATGGCGCCCCGCCCCACGGCGGCATCGCGCCGGGTGTCGACCGTATCGTCATGCTGCTGGCGGACGAGCCGAACATCCGCGAAGTCATCGTCTTCCCGATGAACCAGAAGGCCGAGGACCTGATGATGGGCGCCCCCGCCGAGGTCACCCCGAAGCAGCTGCGCGAGCTTTCGATCCGGCTGGCCGTGCCGGAGAAGAAGTAAGGTTCGGCCCCCGACATTCGTCATTCCGGCGAAGGCCGGAATCTCGCGACGAGAAGGCGCCCCATCCTTGCCGAGATTCCGGCCTTCGCCGCAATGACGAAAGGGCGGGAGGGGGCCTCTCCCGCCCCTCCGGGGGGCTGGTTTCGGCAACGGGAACGAGTCATTGTCCAGCCCTGCCCTGGGAATAAGGGGCAAGGGAGGTAACGATGATTCTCTATGGTGTGGGCCTGTCCCCGTTCGTCCGCAAGACGCTGGTCACCTTCAAGGAAAAGGGCCTCGTCTTCGAGCAGCGTCCGGTGATGCCGGGCGACAAGAGCGACGAATTCCGCTGCGCGAGCCCGCTCGGCAAGATTCCCGGCTTCGCCGACGGCGATTTCAAGATCTGCGACTCGACCGCGATCATCACCTATGTCGAGGCGAAATTCCCCGAAAAGCCGGTGCTGCCGGCCGATCCCGCGCAGCGCGCCCGCACCATCTGGTTCGAGGAATTCGCCGATACCGTCCTGTCGGCGCAGGTCGCGCCGATCTTCTGGAACCGCGTGGTCCTGCCCCGCATGATGGGTCAGGCTGGTGACGAGGCCGCCGCGGCCAAGGCCGAGACGGAAGGCCTCCCGCCGCTCCTCGCCTATCTCGAGGGCCAGATCCCGGCCAGCAACTTCCTGGTCGGCGACCGGCTGACCCTGGCCGATATCGCCGTGGCTGCCCAGATCGTCAATCTGATGCACTCGGGCTACGAGATCGACGCCGCGACTTACCCCAAGCTGGCCGCCTATGCCGCCACCATCCTGGCCCGCCCCGCCTTCATCGAGGCGCTGACGGCGGAAAAGGCCATGTTCGGCGGCTGAGAGAGCTGCACCGTCGTCATGCCGCACCCATGGTGTGCGGCATGGCAATGGTCGCCGACATCTGGTAACGTCCGCCCCCTGCCATCATCATCTGGAGGGCGCGCTGCCGTGTCCGTCATTGCCTTGGCGTCCGATCACGCCGGCGTCGAACTGAAATCCTTCCTCGCCGATGAACTCAAGGCCCGTGGTTTCGAGGTGCTGGATCTCGGCACCAACGGGCCGGCGTCGGTCGACTATCCCGATTTCGGTTATGCCCTGGCGCAGGCCGTGACGACCGGCAAGGCCGAGAAGGGCATCGCCATCTGCGGCTCGGGCATCGGTATTTCGATCGCGCTGAACCGCGACCCCCTGATCCGCGCCGCGCTCTGCCACAACGGCCTGACCGCGCGCCTGTCGCGCCAGCACAACGACTCCAATGTGCTGGTGCTGGGCGCGCGCATGATCGGCCTAGAGGTTGCGCGCGATTGCCTTGTCGCCTTCATCGAGACCCCCTATGAAGGGGGCCGCCATGCCGGCCGTGTCGCCAAGCTGGGATGCCCGCCGAGTTCGGGCGGCCCCGGCGCCCCGTCCTGCTGAACCCGTTTCGTCCCCCGATCTGCGAGGTCCGCCCATGACCGCGACTCCCGCCGCCCTTTCCAATCTCTCGCCCTTCTTCGGCGGCAGCCTTGCCGACCGGGATCCCGAACTCGCCCATGCGATCGATCTCGAGCTGCATCGCCAGCAGAATTTCATCGAGCTGATCGCGTCCGAGAACATCGTCTCCAAGGCGGTGCTGGAAGCCCAGGGCTCGGTCCTGACCAACAAATATGCCGAGGGCTATCCGGGCAAGCGCTACTACGGCGGCTGCGAAGAGGTCGACAAGGCGGAAGCCGCGGCGATTTCCCGCGCCTGCCAGCTGTTCGGCGCGACCTATGCCAACGTCCAGCCCCATTCGGGCGCCCAGGCCAATCAGGCGGTGTTCTTCGCCCTGCTGTCGCCGGGCGACACGTTCCTTGGCCTCAACCTCGCCGCCGGCGGTCACCTGACCCATGGCGCGCCCGCCAACCAGTCGGGCAAGTGGTTCAAGCCGGTGCCCTATTCGGTGAAGCCGGATACCCACCAGATCGATTTCGCCGAGGTCGAGGCCCTGGCCCTCGAGCACAAGCCGAAACTGATCATCGCCGGCGGCTCGGCCTATCCGCGCCAGATCGATTTCGCGAAATTCCGCGAGATCGCCGACAAGGTGGGTGCCTGGTTCATGGTCGACATGGCGCATTTCGCCGGTCTCGTCGCGGGCGGCGCCCATCCGAACCCGCTCGATCACGCCCATGTCGTGACCACCACCACCCACAAGACCCTGCGCGGCCCGCGCGGCGGCATGATCCTGTCGCGCGACGCCGACCTCGGCAAGAAGATCAATTCGGCGGTCTTCCCTGGCCTGCAGGGCGGCCCGCTGATGCATGTGATCGCCGCCAAGGCGGTCGCCTTCGGCGAAGCGCTGCAGCCCGAATTCAAGGCCTATGCCCGCCAGGTGGTGGAAAACGCCAGGGCCCTGGCCGAGCGCCTGAAAGGCCACGGTTTCGATCTCGTCTCGGGCGGCACCGACACGCACCTGATGCTGGTCGACCTGCGGCCCAAGAAGCTGACCGGCAATATCGCCGAGAAGGCGCTGGACCGGGCCCAGATCACCTGCAACAAGAACGGCATTCCCTTCGACCCTGAAAAGCCGATGGTCACCTCGGGCATCCGTCTCGGCACGCCCGCCGGCACCACGCGGGGCTTCGGCGTCGCGGAGTTCCAGTATGTCGGCGACCTGATCGCCGAGGTGCTGGACGGTCTCGCCGCCAATGGCGTCGAGGGTAACGGCGCGGTCGAGAAGGCGGTGGCGGAGAAGGTCACGCGGCTTTGCGCCGATTTCCCGATCTATCGTTAATCTGATGAGGCGGCGCCGCGCCGGGTTTTCGCGGCGCCGCTCATTTCGTCGGGGCTAAGGGGGAATAGGATGCGCTGCCCGTTCTGCGGCCATGAAGAAACCCAGGTGAAGGACAGCCGTCCGACCGAGGATAACGCGGCGATCCGGCGGCGGCGTTTCTGCCCCGGCTGCGGCGCCCGTTTCACCACGTTCGAGCGGGTGCAACTGCGCGAAATCACCATCGTGAAGAAGAGCGGCCGCCGCGTGCCCTTCGACCGCGACAAGCTGGCCCGGTCGATCATGATCGCCATGCGCAAGCGCCCCGTCGAGCCCGAGCGGGTGGAGCGGATGATCTCGGGCATCGTCCGGCGGCTCGAATCCATGGGCGAGAGCGAAATCCCCTCGGATCTCGTCGGCGAGATGGTGATGGAGGGCCTCGCGTCCATCGATTCCGTGGCCTATGTCCGCTATGCCTCGGTCTATCGCAATTTCCGCGAGGCCAAGGATTTCGAGACTTTCGTCGGACGGCTGGCCGGTGCGGACAACGACTGACCGCTTTTCCGACATGGACCGCCGCCACATGGCGGCGGCGCTGACCCTTGCCCGGCGTGGCCTCGGCAATGTCGCGCCCAATCCGGCGGTCGGCTGCATCCTCGTCAAGGAGGGCGTCGTCGTCGGCCGGGGCTGGACCCAGCCCGGCGGCCGGCCCCATGCCGAGACCGAGGCGCTGGCG
>NZ_JBAQRT010000059.1:0-8265 GCF_049306435.1 Zavarzinia sp. | reverse complement strand
CCGCCGGCTCGGGCGCCGGACGGCGCAGCAGCGCGGGATCGAGCCGGGCGACGATGGTGCCGGCGGCCCCCCGCGCCTCGACGAAACCATCCGCCGCCAGACGCTCGAACACGCCAACCACCGTATTGCGGCCAAGACCGAGGATGCTCGCCAGGTCGCGACTGGCCGGCAGACGCATTCCCGGCGTCAGACGGCCTTCGAGAACCGCCGCCCGCATCGCTTCGTACAGCTGGCGGCCCAGCGGTATCGGCCCCTCGCGGTCGAGGGCCGCGGCCATGGCGTCGAACATCTTGGCTCCCTCAACTGGGCAATCTTGGATCTTCCGGCAGGACCATGATGATCGCAGATTGACGGCAGGAGAAGAGCCATGACCGACAAGACATTCCCCAAGACCGAAAACACCCGCCTGCGCCGCCTGCCCAAGCGCGGCAGCTATGACCACGCCGTGGTCCACGCCATCATCGACGAGGCGATGATCGCCCATGTCGGCTTCAGCGGCCCCGATGGACAGCCCTTCGTGCTGCCGACCGCCGTCGCCCGGATCGGCGATACGCTGATCATCCACGGCTCGGCCATCAGCCGGATGATGAAGACATTGGCGGAGGGCGTGCCGGTCTGCCTGAGCGTGACCCATGTCGACGGCGTGGTGCTGGCGAAATCCGCCTTTCATCACTCGATGAACTACCGCTCCGTCACCGTGTTCGGGCGGGCGCGGATGATCGAGGATCCGGCGGCCAAGGAAGCGGCTCTGCGCGCCCTGACCGATCACCTCGCGCCGGGCCGCTGGGATCTCTTGCGTCCCGTCACCGCGAAAGAGGTGAAGGCGACCACCGTCCTCGAAATCCCACTGGTCGAGGCGGTGGCCAAGGTCAGGTCCGGCCCGCCCGTGGACGATGCCGAGGACCTGGACTGGCCGGTCTTCGCCGGCGTCGTCCCCGTGAAGCTGGTGAAGGGCGAGCCCTTTCCAGTCTGAAGGGCTATTCGCCCTTCATGTAGATGCTGCGGCGGGGGGTGGAGATCACCCGCCGCACCATCGGGCGGAGGTCTTCGAGCGACATCGACTTGAAGTTCGGATCGAAGCAGTTCTGGTCGAACTTCTCGCAGAATTCCGCCGTGTGCTCGAAATTCGGATGACCCCGATATTTCTCGCGCATGTCGCGGTCGAGCCCGAGGAAGTGGAAGAAATAGTAACCCTGGAAGATACCGTGCTTCTCCACCATCCAGTGGTTCCGTTCCGAGACGAAGGGCTTCAGCACCGCCGCCGCGATATCGGCGTGATTGAAACTGCCCAGCATGTCGCCCATGTCGTGGAACAGGGCGCAGACGACATATTCCTCGTCCTTGCCGGCCTGATGGGCGCGGGTCGCCGACTGCAGGCTGTGTTCCAGCCGGTCGATGGCGAAACCGCCCACTTCGTCCTTCAGCAGCTTCAGATGGTCGATCAGGCGATCGGCCTGCTGGGCCTGAAAGGGCAGTTCGCAGGCGACGATCTTGCCCCAGTCGTCCTGGGTGCCGTCTTCCATACGGGTGAAGGTCGCGGTGGGCACCGCGATGCCGCCGTCATGAGCCATGATATCCCCTCAGTTCCGGAAGCCGGGATCGATACGGTCGAGTTTGCGCAGCAAGGCGTTCCACGCCAGCATGGCGAGACCGCCGATGGCGCGGCCTTGCGCCATGGTGGTTTCCTGCACGCTCTGCGGCGGGATGACGTATTTGCCGCTGGCGAGCGCGGCGACCTGCTGCGC
Source organism: Zavarzinia sp. (assembly GCF_049306435.1). Taxonomy (NCBI): domain Bacteria; kingdom Pseudomonadati; phylum Pseudomonadota; class Alphaproteobacteria; order Rhodospirillales; family Zavarziniaceae; genus Zavarzinia; species Zavarzinia sp. The sequence goes on along the minus strand of NZ_JBAQRT010000059.1, from coordinate 6,520 downwards.
GCAAGCACGTTCCAGCGTGAAGATGCGCAGCCAGGCCTCGGCGACATTGGTGCCGACGGCGAGCGTGCCGTGGTTGCGCAGGATCATCAGGTTCTTGGCCTTCAGATCGGCGACCAGGCGTTCCCGCTCGTCGAGATTGAGGGCGATGCCCTCATAGGCGTGATAGGCCACGTCCTCGATTACGGTCAGCGCGTTCTGGCTGATCGGCAGCAGGCCTTCCTCGTGGCAGGACACGCCGACGCCGGCATCGGTGTGCAGATGCAGGACGCAGCCCGCGTCCTCGCGCGCGCCGTGGACCGCTGAATGAATCGTATAGCCCGCCGGATTGATGAAACTGTCGGTCTCCATCAGGATATTGCCGTCGAGATCGACCTTCACGAGGCTGGACGCCGTGATCTCCTCGAACAGATAGCCGTAAGGGTTGATCAGGAAGTGATGGTCCGAATTGGGCACCCGGGCCGAGATATGGGTGAAGATCAGGTCGTCCCAGCCATTGAGGGCGACGAGGCGATAGGCGGCGGCGAGATCGACGCGGACCTGCCATTCCTCGGGGCTGACCAGATCGCGGACACTCTGGCCCGGCTTCTTCAGGGCTACGGTCGACATGAGCTCTCCCTCCTCCCGCCTTTTTGCGGTGATCGATTTTCCTTGTACGCGAGCGCGGCACATTAGAATGTCAACAAGTTGACATTTACTGGACGTCGCTCTCGCCCATGCGCCCCGAACCCGACCGCATCCGCCGCCTGCTTTCGACGAAGGGCTGGCTGGCGGATCAGCCCGAAGACCTGCGGCGGCAGGTCCTGGCGGGCGCGCATCTCATGGAACGCCAGCCGGGCGAATATGTCTATGCCATGGGCGATGCGCCGGAAGGGATCTATGCCCTCGCCTCCGGCCGGCTGAAGTTCGTCAATTACCTGAGCACGGGCCGCGAGGTCGGCACCTGGATCACCGAGCCCGTCGACTGGTTCGGCGAAGTGTCCATGTTCGACCGGTTGCCCCGGCTGCAATCGACGATCGCCCTCGATCGCTCCATCGTGCTGCATCTGCCGGCGCCGGCCTTCGACGCGATCCTCGCCGCCTGCCCCGCCTTCTGGCGCAATTTCGGCCTGATCCTGTCGGGCCACCTGCGTACCGCCATGCGCTTTCTCGAAGATGTCGCGGCCGAGGCGAGCCATATCCGCGTCGGCCGCCTGCTGGTCATGATGGCGGCGGGCGAGAGCGAGCGCGAGGTCACCGCCGGCATGGTGGTCGAGGTCAGCCAGGAACAGCTGGCCGCCACCACCGGCCTGTCACGCCAGAGCGCCAACAAGGCCCTGAAGCGACTGGAAGCCGAGGGCATGGTCGAGCGGCGTTACGGCGCCGTGATCCTGAGCGATCCCGCGCGCCTCGCCGCCCTCGGGCGCTGACTATTTCTTTCGCGGCAGGCCGAGGACCTGGCCCGGATAGATCAGGTTGGGGTCCTGGATCTGGCCCTGGTTCGCCTTGTAGATATCGATGTAGCGGGTGCCGCTGCCCAGCTGGCCGCGGGCGATGCGCCACAGGCTGTTGCCGGGCTGGACCGTGAAACTGCCGGTCCCGCCGGCGCTGGCCTCCGCGATCGGCGCCCGCTCGAACGGGACTTCGCTGCGTTCCGCGACATTGCCATCGGCGCCGAGGACATCGATGCGAAGACCATAGCGGCCGGGGGCGACGCCCCCCTCGAGGGTGGCGTGCCAGCCGCCATCGGGGCCCGCCGTGGCTTCACCCGCAGGCTTGCCGTCGAGATAAAGGCGGACCGTGGCCCCGGGCATGGCATGGCCCGACAGACGCGGCGCGCCATCGGCGCCATATTCGACGACATCGAGGCCGGGGGCCTTGGCCGGCGCATCGACCGGCGGCGAATCCGGCAGTTGCAGGGCGCGGGTGGTGCTGGCGCCGCTGTCATCCCGGCCGGTCAGGACGGCGATGGCGCCGGTGCCGCCACCGCGCTTCGGCACGTCGACGAGAAGGACATCCCTGGACCGGAGGACGCGGCCATCGGCCAGCACGGCTTCCAGCACCAGTTCGAGACTGCCTTCGGGCAAGGGTTTGTCGACGATCACGACCCAGCTGCCGTCCGCCGCCCCAGCCCTGGCCGTGCCGATGTCGGTGCCATTGCCGAGGATCTTCACCTGGCTGTCCCGCGGCGCCCGCCCGGCCAGGACCGCCGTGCCATCGGCCGAAATGCGCGCAAGATCGAAACTGGGCGGCGTCGCATCGGCGGGGATCGCCGCTTCCACCGGCGCGGCCACGGCCGGCGCCTCGGGCTTTGCGGCGGCCGGCGCCGTGTCGGCTACGGGTTTGGCGACCGGTGTAACCGGCGCGTCCTCCCCGGATTTCATGACGAGGAAGCCCACCAGAATGGCGACGGCGAGGGCAATGACGCCCCCCGTCAGGATACGCCGGTTGCGCCCCTCATCCGCCGATTGCTGCACCATGATCCGACATCACCCCGATACCACCCAAGCCCAAGACCTGAAACCTATCAGTTGGCGCGGCTTTTTCCATGCCTGATCGGCGGCAGCGACAGGAGATAGGCGGCGATGGCGGAACGGTCGGCCTCGGTCAGACGGCTGGTGCCATCGTCGACCACCTCGGCCATGGAGCCCTGGACATTGTCGAAATCGGGCTTGGTGCCGCTGGCCAGCAGTTCGGCGATTTCATCCCGCGACCAGCCGCCGAGGCCCGTCTCGGCATCGGGCGTGATGTTGGGCACGCGCTCCCCGTCCGGGCCGTCCACCGTGCCGGCGAGGGCAAGCCCGATCAACAGGCCGCCGGCCGGATTGCGCGGCGTGTGGCATTCCCCGCAATGGCCGAGGGCCTGCGCGAGATAGGCGCCGCGATTGACGGCGGGCGAGGCGCTGGCGCGCGGGCGGAATTCGCCGGGCCGGAAGAACAGCAGCTTCCAGCCGGCCTGCAGCGCCCGGACCGAGAAGGGAAAACCGATGTCATGGCGCTGGCGCGGTGCCACCACCGCCGGCAGCGAGAACAGATAGGCCTTGATGGCCAGAAGATCGGCCGGCGCCGCCCTCGTGTAGGAGGTAAAGGGAAAGACCGGGAAGTAATGTTCCCCCGAGGGCGATATCCCCTCCCGCAGCGCGCGGAGGAAATCGGCGTCGCTCCACCGCCCGATGCCGGTTTCGGCGTCGGCGGTGATGTTCGGGGTGTGGAAGGTGCCGAAAGGCGTCTTCATCGCCCGTCCACCGGCGAATTCGGCCCCGCCCGGCGCGGTGTGGCAGGCGACGCAGCCCCCTGCCCGCACCAGATAGGCGCCTCGCGCCACGGCGTCGTCGTCAGCCCGCGCCGGCCCGGCGGCAAGGCCGAGGGCCAGGACGGCAACCGCCGGAAGCAGGCGCAAGATTAGCGCCCTCAATCCTTCTCGGGGCCACGGAACATCTTGTGGCAACCGCCGCAACTGGCGCCCGTCGCATCGACGGCCGCGCCAAGCGCCGCCGCATCACCCGCCGATGCCGCCGCCAGCGTCACGGCCGCGGCATCGGCGAGCGCCTTGACCTTGCCGTCCCAGCCCGCCTTGTCGGTCCAGATGTCCGGCAGGGCCCGGCTCTTGTCGGTGATCGAGCCTTCCGGGAACAGACCCGGGATCGCGGCGGCGAGATCGACGATCAACTGCGCCTTGGCCGCCGCATCGGCGGGCACACTGCCCGATTTCGCGGCGCCGCCGAGCGCCTTGAGCGCCCCACCGGCCTGTTTCATGGCCATTTCCCGCTTGTCGAACAGCTCGTCGGCGCCGGCCGCCAGCGCGGCACCGCCAAGTCCGAGGGCGATGGCGGCGGCGATCATGAAACGCGACCCGTGAAGCGCGAGCAAAGCCATGCTAAGTCTCCATCCATGGACGGCCCCGTGGCCGAACGATAGCGACTTTAGATCAATACCCGCGTTCCGGCCAGACGTCCGGCCGCGGCCCTGCCTGAGAGAGCCATGCCCGTCATCAACAGCCTTTGCGTCTTCTGCGGTGCCTCGACCCCGCCCGACCATCGTTACCTCGAAGCCGCCGACACGCTCGGCAAGATCCTCGCCGCCGAAGGGGTGGAACTTGTCTATGGCGGCGGCGCCCTCGGCCTGATGGGCACGATCGCCCGCGCCGTGCGCGACAATGGCGGCCGGGTGACCGGCATCATCCCGCATTTCCTGACCAAGCTCGAAGCCAAGCTGGAAGGCATCTCCGAGACCATCGAGGTCGAGACCATGCATCAGCGCAAGCGCCTGATGTTCGAGCGCTCCGACGCCTTCGTCGTCCTGCCCGGCGGCATGGGGACCCTCGACGAGACGGTGGAGATGATCACCTGGGCGCAGCTGCAGCTGCACAAGAAGCCGATCATGCTGGTCGATGTGCTCGGCTACTGGCAGCCCTTCATGGGCCTGGTCGAACATGTGATCGGCACCGGCTTCGCCCGGCCCAATACCCGCGATTTCCTGACCCTGGTGCCCAGCGTCGAGGCGGTCCTGCCCACCCTGGCGCGCCTCGCCATCGAGAAAGGCCCGGCCACCATGCCGGTCGCCGAGTGATGGCCGCCGAGTGAATCGGGGGCTTTAGACATTTGGGGGGCTGAACAGGCTTCGCCCCTTGTGTATGGTGCGGCGCATAACACGCCTAACGGAAGGAATGGGTTGCATGGTAGCCAAGATCAAGGTCGCCAATCCGGTCGTGGAGCTCGACGGCGACGAGATGACCCGGATCATCTGGGCCTTCATCAAGAACAAGCTGATCCTTCCTTACCTCGATCTGCCGATCCAGTATTTCGATCTGGGGATGGAAAATCGCGATGCCACCAACGACCAGGTGACGATCGACAGCGCCAACGCCATCAAGGCGGTCGGCGTCGGCATCAAATGCGCGACCATCACCCCCGACGAAGCCCGCGTCGAGGAATTCAAGCTGAAGAAGATGTGGAAGTCGCCGAACGGCACGATCCGCAACATCCTCGGCGGCGTGATCTTCCGCGAACCGATCATCTGCAAGAACGTGCCGCGTCTCGTCCCCGGCTGGACCAAGCCGATCGTCGTCGGCCGTCATGCCTTCGGCGACCAGTACCGCGCGACCGATTTCCGCATCCCCGGCAAGGGCAAGCTGACGATCAAATTCGTCGGCGAGGACGGCACCGTGATCGAACACGACGTGTTCGACTTCCCGGGCGCCGGCGTCACCATGGCGATGTACAACCTCGACGACTCGATCCGCGATTTCGCCCGGGCCTCGCTGAACTACGGCCTGCTGCGCAAGTGGCCGGTCTATCTCTCGACGAAGAACACGATCCTCAAGGCCTATGACGGCCGCTTCAAGGATATCTTCCAGGAAGTCTATGAGGCCGAGTTCAAGGCGAAGTTCGATGCCGCCGGCATCATCTACGAACACCGCCTGATCGACGACATGGTGGCCTCCGCCCTGAAGTGGGAAGGCGGCTATGTCTGGGCCTGCAAGAACTACGACGGCGACGTGCAGTCGGACACGGTGGCGCAGGGCTTCGGCTCGCTCGGCCTGATGACCTCGGTCCTGATGACGCCGGACGGCCAGGTCGTGGAGGCGGAAGCCGCCCATGGCACGGTCACCCGTCACTACCGCGAGCATCAGAAGGGCAAGGCGACCTCGACCAACCCGATCGCCTCGATCTTCGCCTGGACCGGCGGCCTGAAGCACCGCGCCAAGCTCGACGGCAACGACGCCCTGGCCCATTTCGCCCAGGCTCTGGAAGAAGTCTGCGTCGAGACGGTCGAAGCCGGCCAGATGACCAAGGACCTCGCCATCCTGATCAGCAAGGACCAGCCCTGGCTGACCACCGAGGCCTTCCTCGACGCCCTCGACCAGAACCTGCAGAAGAAGCTGGCGTAAGCCTCAGCTTCATCGGCGACAGAGACGCCCGCTCCTGAAAGGGGGCGGGCGTTTTTGTTGGTGGAGGTGAGCGAGCCGGCGACTTGCGAAAACTCACATTGAAGGGTTGGATATTGCGCCCTCGGAATTCTCGCAATGCTTAGGCCTAACAGATGACCCTTGATGGCTTTCTTACTGTTCTGGCGCTTGCTGCTGCATTTTATGCCGTACTTTCACCTGTCCAGCGGCTAAGAGTCTCGCTGACATGGCGGCGTCAAATGCTGATAGCTATACCGGCCTTCTTTTCCATAGTCATTTTTGAGCTTTTTGATCTTCAGCCGCCATCCTGCCCAACAAAATTTGGTGAAATCTGCCAATATCTAATATTGAGCGGCTCAGATCCAGAACAAACACATAAGTTCTCGTTCATATTGGCAGTTTCTTGGCTAATAATCTCCCTCATGATTCATAGAATTTCAAAACCATCACTTTCAAACATCATAGACTACGCACAAGTCGCAACAAATCAAATCGCTGAGGAACAATATGGGATCGTGCCCCATTACGTGGTGTAGAAGCCGCGTCTTGGATGCAGAGTTGAGTTCTGCGATCAGCCGACCAGTGCTGGCAGGCTGACGTCGGCAGCATCGCTCAAGGGAGCGATGGTTTCCAGGC
>NZ_JBAQRT010000058.1:0-7569 GCF_049306435.1 Zavarzinia sp. | reverse complement strand
GGCCGGGGAGAGGTTCCCGCCTTTTTTGTTCCGGTTTGGTTCACGCCAGCCATGGCTCACCATAAGGGTGATTCGGCCGCCGGTGAATCCGCAATCTCATCCGCGACAAGGTCAGAGACTCCACAAGAGACCAAAGGGCAGCGGCGTCCACCAGCCGATGGCGACACCCGCCGCCCGCAAGCGCCGCGCCGCCCATTCGTTGCAGGTCAGGATCAGCGAATAGCGCCCCCGGCCTTCATAGAAGGCATCGGCCGGACCATAGCGATAGCCGGGAATCAGCCGGGGCCGACCCGCGTCACCCGTCTCGAAGCCCGCCTTCAGGCCCTCGACCAGAAGGCCATAGGCGGCGGGATCGAGGCGCAGGCTCCGCACCCCGCCCCCCGGCAGGGGCGTGCCGTACCACAGCGTGACATGGACGAGACTGCCACGTGACGCGAAAAGGGCACGGGCCGCCGCCACCGGCGTCAGATCGGTCCAGCGCGGTGTGTTCAGATAGAAATCCCGGTCGCCCCAGCCAAAACCGGCATAGGCCGCCATGAAGGGATTCCCTTCCGGGTAATGTTCCGGCAGCAGCCAGTCGCCCCAGTCCATGACCGGGTGTCGCATCGGGACCAGAATGTCGACATGGGCACCGTTGGAGACGACGAAGATCGTTACCGTCGCCGGTCCCGCCGCCGGCCGGCCGGGCGACAGGGGCAGCGCCCCGGCCAGCGCCACCATCAGATAGAGCACCGGCAAACCGACCAGCACGCCCAATCCCGCGAGGGCCAGTCGGCCCAGCCGCCGGACCATGCCTCAACTCCCCCGACCGACGAGGCCCGCCGCGATATTGACCATGAGTGCCAGGATCAGCGTGTTGAAGAAGAAGGCGATGACGCCATGCACCAGCACGGTCCGGCGCAGCCGCCGGCTGTTCACGACGACATCGGAAACCTGCGCCGTCAGACCGACGACGAAGGAGAAATAGAGGAAGTCGAAGTAGTCGGGCTTTTCGCCACCGGGAAAGCCGAGCGGCGGCGCCGTGCTGATCGCCGCGTAATAGGCATGGGCGTAATGAACCGCGAACAGCATGTGCAGCATGGTGAAGGTCGAAAGGATGGTCCAGAAGACCAGGGCGAAATCGAGCAGGCCTCCGCCGTTCTGGCCGAAATGCGAGACCCGCAGGAAATCGACGAGGGCCGCCACGATCGCCCCCGTGCCGATCAGCGCGAGGAGAACGATCACCCATTGCCGGACGTCGTGGATGCGCGCCCGACGCCTTATGTCCGCCTCGGTCGCCCGGGCCATCATGCTGCCGGTCGCCACCAGATAGACGAGAAGCCCGGTATTCCAGGCGACGACCGGGCGCAGGCCCTCGGGCAGGTCTTCCGGCAACAGCAGAAAGCCGAGACCGACGACGAGGCCGGCCAGCAGGAAGCGCGGCCGACCCAGGGTCAGACGGCTCAATCTGGAGCGCATATGGGCGTCCCTTTCACTCGCAGTGCTAACACTCGCTTAACAGGAGTCACGACATCATGGCCAAGTTACGGCCCGGAAAGGGATCATGGCCACCATCGAAGAGCCGCCCTGGCTGCGGTTGGTGAAAGCGCCGGTCATCATCGTGAACGCCGCCGGCGAGACGCTCGTCGCGGCGAACGAGGGGGCGCGCCGTATTCTCGCCCTGCCGTCCAGGCTCCCGTTGCCCGCCTCCCTCGTCCTGCTCATCGGCGAGGAGGCCGTCGAGGCCCTTGAAGCATCGACACGGGACAAGCGGGAGTTCCGCATCGTGGCGACCTGCCGGACTCGGGGCGGTTTCCGCGCCCTGTGTCTCGACGGCATCGCCTGCGACGAGGGCTTCGCGGTTACCCTCGGCCATCCGGTGCCGGACGAGCGCGCCTGGCTGGAAAGCCTCGAGGAGGTGGCCGCCGGCCTGCCCATCGGGCTCGAGATCTACGATCGCGATTTTCGGCCCCTGTTGTGCAACGAAGTCTCGGATCATTTCTTCGACTATCCGGACGTCCACATGGACCACCATGACGACTGGTGGGACCTCGCCTTTCCCGACGAAGGCGACCGCCGCCATGCCTTCCTCGAATGGCACGAGCGGATCGCCGAGGCCCGCGCCGATCAGGGGCGGTCCCGCTCGGCGGAATGGAAGGTGCGTTGCGCCGATGGCCTCGACCGCAATTTCGAGTTCCGCTTCCGTTTCGTCGGCGATCTCTACACCGTCGTGTTCTGGGATGTCACGGAACGTCGCCGCCTCGAGGAAGAATGGCGCGAATATGCCTGTACCGATGTGCTGACCGGCCTGTGCAATCGGCGCCATTTCTTCGAACAGGGCGAGGTGATGCGCAGGAATACCGACCTCAGCCACGAGGCTCTGTCCCTGCTGATGATCGACATCGACCATTTCAAGGCGATCAACGATCAGCACGGCCATGCCGTCGGCGACCATGTGCTGCGCGTCGTCGCCGAGCGTTGCAGCAAGGCCCTGCGCCTCGGCGACCTGCTCGCCCGCATCGGCGGCGAGGAATTCTCGGTCCTGCTGCCCTCGACCGGCACCCGCGAGGCGGTGACGATCGCCGGCCGGCTGAACCGTGCTCTGGCCGATTATCCGATCGAATGCGGCGCGGTCGCCGTCGATGTCCGCATCAGCGTCGGCGGCGCGACCCGAACCCATGAGGGCGAGCCGCTGGAAAGCCTGCTCGACCGCGCCGACCGGGCGCTCTACGCGGCCAAGAGCAATGGCCGCGACCGGGTCGAATTCTCAGGCTGACGCGGGCAACGGCAGACCGTAGATCCGGCAGGCGTTACCAAAGGCGATAGCCTTCGCGATCTGCTCCGCCCGGCGGGGCAGCAGGTCGCCTCGGGCGATCCAGCCCCCCAGCACATCGGCCAGGGCATCGCGGAACAGAAGCGCCCCCATGTAATGCAATTCGGCCAGACCAAAGGCGTCGGAGCTGTAGACCTGCTTGTGGAATGGCGCCAGTTCCATCATTTCCGCCACCACCCGCGGCGCCGAGGCGCCGGTGAAATTCTGGCTGACCCCGGTATCGACATAGACATTGGAGAAGACTTCCGCCAGCCAGGCCGCCTCGCGCAGGAAGGGCCAGCAATGCAGCAGGGTGATGGTAACGCCCATCATTTCCATCTGTTCGATGAAGGGCAGGAACACGGTGGGATCGCATTTCGGCATCGACACGTCGCGATCGCCGAAACCGACATGAAGCTGCATCGGAAAACCCTTCTCGCGGCACAGGCGGGCGCCGACGTACAGCCCGTGACGGATCAGCACCGCGTTCTCGAGCCGTTTCGCCTCGCCCGTGTCCAGCTGGCGCAGCCACAGGTCACCGGCCGCGTCGACCTCGGCCAGCGACGGCTCGGTCTGGTCGATGTCGAAGGTCGTGCGATAGGCGACGATGGACTTGAGGCCGACCGCCTCGGCCGCGCGCCCGGCCAGCCGCGCCTCGAAGGCCTGGCGGAGGGCGGCGCCGCTCACGGGCTTCTGCCGCGCCACCTCTTCCATCACCGCCTCGATGCGCACCACCTCGCGCGAGGGCACGCCGCTGACCGCGGTCATGCGGGCGGGATCGAAGATCGAATCCGAGCGGTGGCCGGTGTCGATCAGCAGGCTGGAGACGCCATTGGCGCCAATCAGCCGGCGCGAAACTTCCTCGAAGCCGAGGCTGCGGCGCAGCTCGAGATAGTCGCCCGGCTCGGCATGGGGATCGAGGTCCAGCACGGGCGGGCAATGGCGCAGCAGGGCGAGGCCCAGCGGCTTGTCGAACTGGCTGCAGCCCGGCACCGGGCGGTGGCCCTCGCTCATCAGCGCCTCGAAGGCGGGACGGTCGAGATCGCGGGCGACCACGCCATGGCAATGGTGGTCGATCAGCGGCAGACTGCCGACGAAACTCTTCATCTCGGCCCCTCAATAGGCATTCAGATAACGAGCGAAGAGCGTCGGCTCGTCGGTCTCGCGGGCCGTCGCGGCTTCCCAGCGCTTCAGCCGGCGATAGACATCGAACAGCGTGGGCGAGAACCAGCCCCTCGCGATCTCGTCCGCCTCGAGGGCATCGAGCGCGGCGTCGAGCGACCGGGGCAGCGGCACGATGCCCAGCGCCGCCCGCTCGTCCGGCGTCATGTCGGCCGGGTCGCGATCGATCGCCGGGGGCAGCGCGAGGCCCCGGCGGATGCCGTCGAGCCCGGCGAGGACAAGGGCGCCCAGTGTCAGATAGGGCGAGGCGCAACCGTCCGACGGACGATATTCGACATTCCAGCCCTTGCGCCGCCGCGTCGGATCCGCCGAGGGCGAGGGCGCGACCCGCAGCGCCGCTTCCCGGTTCTGCAGGCCGATCGCCTTGAAGCCGCAGCTCCAGGCATGGGGTGTCAGCCGGTAGTAGGACACCGGCGTCGGCGCCGTGATCGCCACCAGCGCCTCGAGATGAGCGAGAATCCCGGCACAGAAGGCCGCCGCCCGCGCGGTGAGGCCAAGCGCGTCAGCCGGATCATGGGTGACATTCTCGCCGCTGGCCGCGTCGACCAGGCTGAAATGGATATGGGCGCCATTGCCGACCGCCTTGGGCGCCGGTTTCGGCGTGAAACTGGCGCGCGCGCCGTGATCCGCCGCGACGGCCCGGATGATTTCACGCGCCTTCAGCGCGGCATCAGCGGCGGCGACGCCGATTTCGGGGGCGCAGGCGATCTCGTATTGGGACACGCCATATTCAGGCTCCAGACTTTCCGGGGTAACGCCAGCAGCGCGCAGCGCGGCGCAGCAGGCCCGCAGGAAGCTATTGCCGCGCCGGGCGGCGGCGAAGGAAAAGCCCGCCTCGACCGGGCCTGGCGCCTCGAGGGTGAATTCATGCTCGAAACTGGCGCAGAACGACAGGCCGGTTTCGGCCCGCAGGGCTTCCAGCGCGCGGCGATAGAAACTGCGGGTGCAGCAATCCCAGTCATCGGTCACCGAGGCGCGGGAATCGCAGATGACCGCCGACCAGCCTTCGCCCGCGATGCCTTCATAGTCGAAGCGGCTGGCCATGTCCGGGATCTGGCGCGCCTCGTCCATCGGGCCCCAGGGATTGTCGACGATGCTGCCAAAGGCGGTCAGGGCCTGGCCGGCGCAGGCCCAGCCGAGGCCCGCCTCCGCCTTGCCGGCCAGATCAGCGCTGGGCACGCCCCTTGTCCGGGTGACGCCGACCAGATCGCTCCACAGCAGATAAGTAATCGCTTCCCGCGTCATGAGGTGCACTCTCCGGTAACCCAAGGCATTGCAGCCCGGCGCTTGCCCCCTGAATTAAGGCGGGCGGCGTCCGATCATGTCAATAATCTTTCTTCCTTGTCATATTCATCGTCCATGTTAATCCTCTTTCATGACGTGAGGACGCCATGAACATCAGGGACAGACTGACCGGCGGGATGCCGGCGCCGACCCCGGCCGAGACGCGGCTGTCGCAGGCCCTGCTGACGGATTATCCGCTGGGCGGCATCGGCACGGCCTCAGCCCTGGCCCGCAAGGCCGGGGTGAGCGATCCCACGGTAACCCGCTTCGTCGCCAAGCTGGGTTTCGCGAATTTCGCCGATTTCCAGGCCGCGCTTCTGGCCGAGGTGGAGGCGGGCCTGCATTCGCCGCTCCTGATGATGGGCGCGAAGCGGGGTTCCGCCGAAGCCGACCATCCGGCCCGGGCCTTTTTCCGCTCGGCCGCGCGGCAACTCGGCGATTACGCCGACCGGTTCACGCCGGCGGTCTTCGATCCGGTGGCGGATCTCCTGCTGAAAGCGCCCGGGCGCATCCATCTGCTGGGCGGCCGGTTCAGCCGTCATCTGGCCTCGATTCTCGCCGCCTATCTCTCGCAGTTCCGCGACGGCGTGATCGACATCGGCCCCTGCTCGTCCGAAAGCGTCGACCGTCTGGCCGACATGGGAAAGCGCGATGTCCTCGTCGTTTTCGATTACCGCCGCTATCAGGGCGATGTGGTGGAGCTTGCCCTTCAGGCCGCCGGTCTGGGCGTGAAGATCGTGCTGTTCACCGACCCCTGGATGTCGCCGGTCGCCCGCCACGCTGCCCATGTCATCGTCGCGCCGGTGGAAATCGACTCGCCCTTCGACAGCCAGATCACCGCCCTCGCCCAGGTCGAGGTACTGGGCCACCTGATGATCAGCCGCGATTCGCAGCGCCCTCGGGCGAGGATGGAGCGGATCGAGCGGATCCGCCGCGCCAATCGGGTCACCCTCGACGGCCCGGCCGGAAAGACACGCCCATGACCGATGCGGACTGGCCGCCCGCCGTCACGACCCGCAACGAGGGCGGACTCTCCCCCTTCGTCCTCCTGTGCGAACACGCCAGCCGGCATATTCCGTCCGAATATGCCAACCTCGGCCTGCCCGAGGCGGAGGTGCGCCGCCACATCGGCTGGGACATCGGCGCGGCGGATGTCGCCACCCGCCTGTCCGACCGCCTCGATGCGCCACTGTTCCTCGCAGGTTACTCCCGCCTGCTGATCGACCTGAACCGCCCGCCGCATTCGCGGACGCTGATCCCCGCCCGCTCGGAATCGACGGAGATTCCGGGCAACCTGAACCTCGATTCCGCCGAGCGTCAGCGGCGCATCGAGCGTATCTTCACACCCTTCCACCACCGGGTAGCCGGCGTTCTCGATGATCGCCTCGCCCGGGGCGTGCCGACGATCCTGGTAACCGTCCACAGCTTCACGCCGGTCTATCTGGGCAAGAGCCGGCCCTGGCACGCCGGCATTCTGTTCGATCGCTCGGAAGCCTTCGCCCGCCGCCTGATCGAGCGCCTGTCGGCGGAAACGGACCTCGTCATCGCGGCGAACGAGCCCTATCGGATCACGGCGGACGAGGATTACGCGATCCCGCTCCACGGCGAGGCACGCGGTCTCGACGCGGTCCTGATCGAGATCCGGAACGACGGCATCGACACGATCGAAGGCGCCCGCCGCTGGGCGGAGCGACTGGCCGCGGCCCTCGCCCCGGAAGCGGGGTGAGGGGTTACGCCGGGACCTTACAAATCACACGTCCAGATTGGCGACCGAGAGGGCGTTTTCCTGGATGAAGTCGCGGCGCGGCTCGACCACGTCGCCCATCAGCTTGGCGAAAATCTCGTCCGCCGTGTCGGCGTGGGAGACTTTCACCTGCAGCAGCGTGCGCGCCTCGGTGTCGAGAGTGGTTTCCCACAGCTGCTCCGGGTTCATCTCGCCGAGACCCTTGTAGCGCTGGATGGTCAGGCCCTTGCGCCCGATGGCGAGGACGGTGTCGAGAAGCGCGGTCGGGCTGAACACTTTCGCGTCCATGTCCTTGCGGGTGAAGCGGGCCGGCTGGCTGTAGATATGCTGCAGCTCGGGCGAGATCTCGTCGAGGCGGATCGCCTCGGCCGAGCGGAACAGGCCGATGTCGAGGATATGGGCCTCGCGCACGCCGCGCACTTCCCGCGCGACGACAAGGCCGCCCTCGACCCCGACTTCGCCGGCCCAGCCATCCTCGCCCTCGGCGGCCAATTGATCGAGACGGGCGGCGACCCGCGCCGCCGCCGCCGCCGTCGTTTCGGTATCGGCCAGCACCGCGGGCGACAGG
>NZ_JBAQRT010000057.1:0-6564 GCF_049306435.1 Zavarzinia sp. | reverse complement strand
GGCGCCATGGGTCGAGAAGATGCCGGCGGCGGCCCCGGCAACCCCGAGGCCCGGCGGCGCACCATCGGGCACGAAGGCGGCGATCGTCTCGTCCCAGCGCGGCCGGCCGCGATGGTGGCAGGTCAGCTGCAGATTGGGGTTCCAGCCGCCCGAGACGCCGAGGGCACCGCAGGCGATTTCCTGCGTGCGGCCGTCCGCCGTCCTGATGGTGATCGCCTTCAGGCCCAGCCGGCCCTTGCTGCCGGTGACGACGGCACCGCGAAAAAGCGGCAGGCCCGCAATCTCGGGCGCGTCGGCCCGGCTGTCGATTATGGCGGCGACGCGGACCCCGGCGGCGGCGAGGTCGCGGGCGGTGCGGTGGCCGTCGTCATTGTTGGTGAAGACGGCGACATCCCGCGCGGCTGTCACCGCCCAGCGGTTGGCATAGGCGCGGAGCGCGCCCGCCAGCATGATGCCCGGGCGGTCGTTGTTCTCGAAGGCGATGGGCCGCTCGGTCGCGCCGGCGCAGAGCAGGCTGCGCTTCGCATAGATGCGCCACAGGATCTGGCGCGCCGTGCCGGGCTTCGGCACGGCCAGATGGTCCGACACTCGCTCCAGCGCGCCGAAAATGCCATGGTCGAAGGCGCCGTAGACCGTGGTCCGCGTCATCAGGCGGACATGGGGCAGGCTGGCGAGTTCGGCCAGCGTCGCCTCGACCCAGTCGCGCGCCGGGGCGTCGTTCAGGGTGATGGTCTCGGCGTTCAGGCGCCCGCCGGGCAGGAAATCCTCGTCGGCGACAATGACCCGCGCCCCGGCCCGGCCGGCGGTGAGGGCGGCGGCAATGCCCGCCGGTCCCGCCCCGATCACCAGAAGGTCACAGTGCAGGAAACCCTTGTCGTAGACATCGGGATCGGCTTCGCCCGACAGGCGGCCGAGGCCGGCGGCGCGGCGGATCGCCGGCTCGTAGAGCCTTTCCCAGAAAGCCTTCGGCCACATGAAGGTCTTGTAGTAGAAACCGGCGGTCAGGAAGCTGGACAGGCGGTCGTTGATCGACAGGGCATCGACGGCGAGGGAGGGCCAGCGGTTCTGGCTGGTCGCCACCAGACCCTCGAACACTTCGGCCACCGTCGCCCGCGTGTTCGGCTCCCGCCGGGCGCCGCTGCGCAGCTCGACGAGGGCATTGGGCTCCTCCGATCCGGCGGAGAGGGGGCCGCGCGGGCGGTGATACTTGAAGCTGCGCCCCATCAGGCGAACGCCATTGGCCAGCAGCGCGGAGGCGAGCGTATCGCCCGGATGGCCCTGATAGAGCTTGCCGTCGAAGGCGAAGGACAGGGTGGTGCCGCGATCGACGCGGCCGCCGGACAGGCGGTTGACCTGGCTCATCGGCCGCGCCCCCGGGCCAGGGCGACATCGCGGGCGAGTTCGACCCGGGTGATTTCGTGGGTCGTGATGTTTCGCGTCACCACCAGCCAGGAGCGGTCGCCCTGTTCGTGGAACCACAGCTCGCGGTGCTCGCCGGGGGGATTGTCGCGTAAGTATCCGTAATCGAAGAAGCAAGCGGCGGCATCGGCGGCGAGGCCGTCCGGCCGGTCGATCAGCGTTGCGTCGCCGAGATAGGTGAATTCCTGGGCATCGCGCAGGCCGAGCAGCGGGTGGGGGATCAGCATGGCGATACTCTCAATGCAGGTTGGGCTGGTTGCCCACGCCCTTCTCGTCGATCATCAGGCCCTTCTGGAACCGGTCGAAGCGCATCGCCGCCGCCGTGGGGTGGGGACTGTCGGTCGCCAGCAGATGGGCGAAGCACAGGCCGGAGCCGGTCGTGGCCTTGAACCCGCCATAGCACCAGCCACCATTGAAATAGAGGCCGTCGATATCGGTCCGGTCGATGATGGGCGAGCCGTCCATCGACATGTCCATGATGCCGCCCCACATGCGCAGAAGGCGCGCCCGGCCGATCATCGGCATCAGCGCCATGCCGCCCTCGCAGACATCCTCGACCACGGGCAGGTTGCCGCGCTGGGCATAGGAATTGTAACCGTCGATATCGCCGCCGAAGACGAGGCCGCCCTTGTCCGACTGGCTGACGTAGAAATGCCCGGCGCCAAAGGTGATGACCCCGGGGATCAGCGGCTTCAGCCCTTCCGAGACGAAGGCCTGCAGGACGTGGCTTTCGATCGGCAGGCGCATGCCGGCGAGGGCCATCACCCGGCTGGAATTGCCGGCGACGGCGACGCCGACCTTCTGCGCGCCGATGAAGCCCCGCGTCGTGTCGAGGCCGAGGATGCGGCCGCCCTCGATGCGCATGCCGGTCACTTCGCAGTTCTGGATGATGTCGACACCCAGACGGTCGGCGCCCCTTGCGTAACCCCAGACGACCGCATCGTGGCGCGCCGTGCCGGCCCGGCGCTGCAAGAGCCCGCCCTTGATCGGAAAGCGCGCGTCGTCGAAATTGAGGAAGGGCGCCATGGCCCGCACCCCGTCGCGGTCCAGCAGCTCGGCGTCGACCCCGTTCAGGCGCATGGCGTTGCCGCGCCGACGATAGGCGTCGCGCTGGCCATCGGTGTGGCACAGGTTGAGAATCCCGCGCTGGCTGACCATCGCGTTGTAGTTCACGTCCTGCTCCAGCCCTTCCCAGAGCTGCATCGACAACTCGTAGAAGGGCTCGTTGCCGTCGAGCAGATAGTTGGAGCGGATGATCGTCGTGTTGCGGCCGGCATTGCCACTGCCGATCCAGCCCTTTTCCAGGACGGCAATCCGCGCCTTGGCGTAGGTTTTCGCCAGGTAATAGGCGGTGGCGAGGCCATGGCCGCCGCCGCCCACGATGACATAATCATAGGCGGGTCGCGGCGCCGGATCGCGCCAGGCGGGCCCCCAGCCCTTGTGGCCGGTCAGGGCCTCGCGAATGATCCTGAAACCTGAATAGCGCAAAGCGGCCTGCCTCTTCTGGCGTTCATGGGGCGGCGGAAGCGGTGCCGCGATATCCATCGACGATAGCGGTGATGGTCGGGCTGAACTATTCATTAATTGACATTTTTTGTGCCATAATCGACACATCGGCCCATGGACCACGCGACGACACCCGACAGGCCGCTGCGGATCGGCTTCTGCCTGATCGACGGCTATGCTCTGATGTCGACCTCGGCGGCGATCGAGCCGCTGCGCGCGGCTAATCTTCTCGCCGGGCGCACGCTTTACGACATGCGTTTCATCGCGCTCTCCGGGCAGGTGTCCCGCTCTTCGGCCGGGGCCTTGTTCGAATGCGTGGCGATGAACGAAGCCGGGCTCGACTTCGATCTCGTCTTCGTCGTCGCGGGCGGCGATCCGCTGGAGTTGCGGGAGCCGGCCCTGCAAGCCTGGCTGCGCCGGCTGGACCGGGCCGGGGTGCGGCTCGGCGGCATCTCGGGCGGGGCGGCCATTCTCGCCGGCGCCGGCTTGCTGGCCAACCGGCGCTTCACCATCCACTGGCAGCATTTCGATGCCCTGCGCGCCCGCTCGGCCGATTATCTGATGGAGCGGCGGCTCTTCGTCATCGACCGCGACCGTTATACCTGTGCCGGCGGCGTCGCCCCGCTCGACATGATGCATGCGATCATCGCCGCCGATCACGGCGCGGATTTCGCCCGCCAGATCAGCGACTGGTTCATTCATACCCGCGTGCGACTGGCCGACGATCCGCAGAAGGCCGGCCCGGCCGAGAAATACGGCCTGACTCACCCGGCCCTCGTCGCCGCCCTCGACCTGATGACCAATCACATCGCCGATCCCCTGACGCTGGCGCAGCTCGCCCAGCTGGCGGGGGTGGGGGCGCGGCAGATCCAGCGCCTGTTCGTAGGCGAGATGGGCGTGCCGATGATGCGCTTCTACCGCGACCTGCGGCTGGAGAAGGCAGAGGAATTGCTGCGCCAGTCGGCCCTGCCGGTTGCCGAGATCGCGCTGGCGACCGGCTTCGTCAATGTCGCGCATTTCACCAGGGCCTTTCGCGAGCGCGCCGGCATGGCCCCGGCATCCTGGCGGCGGGCCGGGCGGGGCTGACCAGCCATGCGATCCCCGGGGTTATCGGGCCTCGACGGGACATTGGTCCGCCGCCGCCGGGGCCGCTAGATTGACCGCCCTTCGTCGTTGCGTCCGGGCGTTCGACCGGCAGTCATTGTGGGCGGTCTTCTGTCATGGGCGTGATCTATCGCCGTCTCGCCGTATCGGGGGCCTTTGGCGCGGCCGGTATCGGCCTTGGCGCCTGGGGCGCCTGTCTGCCGCTGATCAAGCGGGGGCTCACGCTCTCCGATGGCGAGCTTGGCGCCGCCCTTCTGTGTTTCGCGCTCGGGGCCCTGGCGGTGATGCCGGTGATCGGCCGTCTCGCCGCCCGGGTCGGTGGCGGGCTTCTGTGCCTGGTGAGCAGTTGTGGCTTCGCCCTCGCCCTGATGGTGGCGGCGCAGACGCCGAGCCTGTCGCTGCTGGCGGCCTGCATCTTCGTCATGGGCGTGTGTTTCGGCGCGCTCGATGTCGCGATGAACCTGCTCGCCGCCGCGGTGGAGCGGGGGGCGAAGGCGCCGATCATGGCATCCTTCCATGCCGCCTATAGTATCGGCGTCCTCTCGGGGGCGGTGATCTCGGGGGCCCTGTTTGGCGTTGGCTTCGGCGCGAAGGGCACCTTGCTGGTCGCCGGCAGTCTCATCATCGGCATTTTCGCGCTGGCGACGCCCGTGATGCTGCGCATCGCGCTCGCTGAGGAAGGCGGGGGCAGCGGGAGGCCACGGCGCCAGCTGCTGCGCGATCCGATGGTCCTCGCCCTGGGCGGGCTCGCCTTTCTCGCCTTCTTCGTCGAAGGAGCGATGGCCGACTGGTCGGCGATCTATGTCGTGCAGCAGGTCGGTCTCGACAGCGGCGGCGGCGCGCTGGCCTTTTCGCTCTTCGCCGCGGCCATGGCGGCGGGACGCATGGGCGGCGGCCGGATCGAGCGGGCGCTCGGCCCCGTCGCCACCCTCGGGCTCAGCGCCATCCTCGCCATGACTGGGCTTTGCGCCGCCGCGGCCTTTCCGCTCGGTTTCGTCGTCATGCCGGCCTTCGCCCTGGTCGGCTTTGGCATCGCCAATATCATTCCCGTGGTCTTCTCGGCCGCTGGCCGGCGCGGCGGCGACCGCGCGACGCGGATTTTCCCCATCGTGGTCGGCATCGGCTATGTCGGGGTGATGATCGGCCCGCCGGTGATCGGCGCCGTGGCCGAACATTTCACCCTGCGCGGCAGCCTGCTGGCGCTCGCGCTGGCGCTTGCCGTGGTGGTGGTGAGCCGGCGGCAGGTGGCGTAGTCATATTATCGCCGACACCGGTTCCGCGCCTGTTTGGAATTATGGGAACGGGTCGATCCTGCGGATATTTCCGTGCCCCGCAGCGTCGGAAATCTTGCCGATATCACTCGATATCGGTGGCGATTACCTTGTCGCGGGACGGGAAATCTCCCGCCGGCTTTCAGCCGCCGAATTTCCAAACAGGCTCTGACAGGGACGCTCTCCCTGCTCTTCCGGCAGGCTGCCTTCTCCGGCCGGTAATGGGGGCATTATGGCAAGAATGGAACAAAAGGGATCGCGGAACGGGAGCTTGCTTGGAGTGGGCTGTAGATGGCATGGCCTCCCTTTGTTTTCCGCATTACGATCACACGGGAAAAACTTAAGGATATGAATGCATTATGCCAGGAATTGTCTTACGAGCAGACACTGCGGCAGAGCTGAGCGCCAGACTTGCTGAACTGGATATCAGTGTGCCTGCGCGCTCGGAGGGGCGCCAAACTTGCCACACAGAACGCTACTGCATCGCGCATCTGCTTGCGACACTGCCGATTGAACGGCTCTCGTTTCCGCTGATCCTTACCCATACCGACAGACCGGATTTCCACTTGGAGATGCCATGTGCCGATGTGGGGATCGAGCACACCGAGGCCGTGCCACAGAACGTCGCCCACGCAGATTTTCTACGTGGAAAGGAAGGTTCAGCGCCGCGTGTCTATTTCATCCCTCGTGCCCTACCTGGGGAGTCACGAAAGGGGGCTGAAGAATTGCGACGTGAAATTATGGCCGATGAGCCTGGCTCTGGTTGGAAGGGCGACGCGCCGGAGCGTGAATGGGCTGAGGCGATGGCGTACTACGTCAAAGAGAAGATGTTGAAAGCAACAGCGGACGGCTTCGTCCGGTACCAAGCCAACTGGCTGATCGTGTATAACAACTGGCCCCTACCGGCGATCGACCGTGCCAAAGCAGGGGCGTATCTGGTGCCGTTCTTGGCGCAAATGTGCGCCTTTTCGGTATTCGATGCGGTCTTTGTCCATGACGAGTCGCATGTGTGTGAGTTCCGCGAGGCCCCCGTGATCCATGCCGTGATCCATGCCGTGGTTAAGCCGGGCTTTGGGCTTCATACGGTATTGTAGGCGCCATCAATGTCGAAATTGGAACTTTTCCGATTCAGCTTCATGGATCGTGCCCCATTACGTGGTGTAGAAGCCGCGTCTTGGATGCAGAGTTGAGTTCTGCGATCAGCCGACCAGTGCTGGCAGGCTGACGTCGGCAGCATCGCTCAAGGGAGCGATGGTTTCCAGGC
>NZ_JBAQRT010000056.1:0-5431 GCF_049306435.1 Zavarzinia sp. | reverse complement strand
CCTCCATGTCGCGCAGGTGCCGGCGGCCTTTTCCGATGCCCATGACGAGCGTGCCGGCATCATCGACGCCGCCAGCGCCCGCGCCGCCGCGGAACACGGCATCGACGAATTCGAAATCCGCGTCTATGTCGGCGATGGCGTCTGGGATGCCGCCGCCGCCCGCGAATTGGGCATCGGCTTCGTCGGCATCGGCAGCGGCGAGCGGGCCGCGGCCTTGCGCGCCGCCGGGGCCCAGCGCGTGATCGAGGATTACGCCGACCTTGGCCGCGCCCTCGATTCGATCTTCACCGCCGGCATCCTGGGCCTGGTGCCGTGAGCGGATTTTCCGCGGCACGCCTGCGCGCCGAATACCCGATCCTGAACATCGAGACGGCGCCGGGCGTGGCCCTGCATTATCTCGACAATGGCGCGACCGGGCAGATGCCGCGCGCCGTGCTCGACGCCGTCATCGCCCATGAGACGACGGCCCGCGCCAATGTGAAACGCAGCGTCCACACCCTGGCGGAACGCGCGACCAATGCCTATGACGCGGCAAGGGATACAGTCGCCGCCTATCTGAACGTGCCGGCGCGCGAGGTCGTCTTTACATCGGGCTGCACGGCGGCGATCAATCTCGTGGCGCGCAGCCACGGTGATCTGCTGGCGCCTGGCGACGCCATCGCCGTCAGCGAGTTGGAGCATCACGCCAATCTCGTGCCCTGGCAGATGCTGGCGGCGCGGCGCGGCCTCGACCTCGTCCGCCTGCCCATGACGGCGGAGGGGCGCCTCGACCTCGCCGCCCTGCCCCGGCTGATCGACCAGCGGGTGAAGCTGGTCGCCGTCACCCATGCCTCCAATGTGACGGGCGCCATCACCCCCGTCGCCGAGGTCGCGGCCATCGCCCGTGACGCGGGCGCCCTGCTCCTCGTCGACGGGGCGCAGATGGCGCCTCACGGGCCGGTGGACCTGCCCGCGCTCGGCTGCGATTTCTATGTCCTGTCGGGTCACAAGCTGGGCGCGCCCAATGGCGTCGGCGCGCTGTGGGGCCGCTACCCTCTGCTCGACGCCATGGCGCCGTTGATGGGCGGGGGCGAGATGATCCGCACGGTGAAATTCGAAGCCTCGACCTACGCGCGGCCGCCCCAGCGCTTCGAGGCGGGAACGCCGCCGATCATGCCGGCGGTCGGCCTCGGCGCCGCCTGCCGCTTCCTGTCCGCGATCGACCATGATGGGGCGATGGCGCATCAGATGGCGCTGACCGGCCGCCTGATCGAGGGCTTGATGCGAATCGCCGGCAATCGCCTGCGCCTGATCGGGCCGGAAAGTCTCGACGATCGCCTGCCCCTCGTCTCCTTCGTGATCGAGGGCACCCATCCCCATGATCTGTGCCAGATTCTCGACCGGCGCGGCGTGGCCTTGCGGGGCGGTCATCATTGTGCCCAGGTTCTGCACGAGGTCTTTGGCGTGGCCGGTTCGGCCCGGGCCAGCCTCGCCCCCTTCAACGACGAGGGCGATATCGAGGCCTGCCTCGCCGGGATCGGGGATGCGATGAAAGTCCTGCTGTCATGAGCGACGAGCTTTACCCGAGGGACATGCTGCGCACGGCGAGCGACATTCGCTTCGCCGGCACCCTGCCGGAGGCGGGCGGCACGGCGACCCTGGACAATCCTTTCTGCGGCGACCGGGTCAGTTTCGATGTCACGCTCGAGGCCGGCCGCATCAAGAGCCTTCGCCACCGGGTGAAAGCCTGCGTAATATGCCAGGCGAGCGCGGCCCTGCTGGCGGCCGAGGCCGAGGGCAGGACGGCGGACGATATCCTCAACCTGGGCGACGACCTGATGGCGGGCCTCAAGGCGGACGCGCGGCCCCTGCTGCCCGGCCATCCCGCCTTCGATCTGTTTTCCGGCATCACCAGACATCGCGCGCGCTTCGCCTGCGTCCTTCTGCCCTTCGAGGCACTGGAGGCGGCGACGCGAGACGCTGAAAAGGCGACATCATGAATTTGCCCCGCCTTGCCCCCGGCGTCCGCCTGTCCTTCGACCGACAGCGCGACGGCTGGATCCTCCAGGCCCCCGAGCGGATCGTCAAACTCGACACCATCGGCGCCTCGGTCATCGCCCTTGTCGATGGCAAGACCCGAACCGAGGCGATCGTGACCGCCCTCGCCGCCGAATATGAAGCCCCGGAAGCGGAAATCGCCGGCGACGTCGCCGATCTGATCGCCGATCTCGCCACCAGGGGCCTGCTGGTCCTGCGCTGATGGAGCCTTTGTCCGTCATCGGCGATCTCGCCATCGCGCTCGGCTGCGGCGCGGTCATCGGTTTCGAGCGCGGCTGGTACCAGCGCGACCAGGCGGAGGGCACGCGCCCCGCCGGTATCCGCACCTTCAGCCTGATCGGCCTTATCGGCGGCATCGCCGGGCTCGCCGGCGGCTCGGCCGGTAGTCCCTGGCCGCTGGCCGCCGCCGTCCTCGCCGTCGTCCTGCTGCTGGGCCTCGGCTACTGGCGGGCGGCGACCCACGACAACGACCTGAGCCTGACCACGGTGATCGCGGGAGTGCTGACCGTGCTGCTGGGCGGGGTCGCCACCATGGGCCATGCCCTGCCCGCCGCCATGGCGGCCGTGGTCGCCACCGTGATCCTGTCGGCCAAACCCCTGACCCATGGCCTGCTGCGCCGGGTCGAGGCGGTCGAAATGGCGGCGGTGCTGCGCCTCTTGCTGATTTCCGTCGTCGTCCTGCCGGTCCTGCCGAACGAAGGCTATGGCCCCTATCAGGCGCTGAACCCCTTCGAACTGTGGCTGATGGTGGTCGCGATATCGGGCCTGTCGTTCCTCGGCTATGTCGCGATCCGGCTTGGCAAAAGTGGGCGCGGCGTGCTGTTCGCCGGCATCTTCGGCGGGATCGTCTCCTCGACCGCGACCACCCTCGCCCTGTCGCGCATGGCGAGACAGCAGGCGGCCCTTGGCCCCGCCGCCGCCGCCGGCACTGTCGCCGCCTGGGTGATCATGTGCGCGCGGGTCATTCTCGTCACCTATGTGCTCGCGCCCGCCATCGCCATGACCCTGATCCCGGCGGTGGCGGCCATGGCGGGGATCGGTCTTGCGCTGACCTTCTGGTTCCTGCGCCTGCGCGGCGGCGCGGAAGCCGTGCCGCCCCAGGCGCCGGGCAATCCCTTCGAGATTGTCAGCGCCCTTCGCTTCGCCGCCCTGCTGGCGGCGATCATGCTGGGCAGTCATTGGGTGCAGGCGCAGTTCGGCAATGCCGGGCTGGAGCTTCTGGCCGTCCTTTCGGGCCTTGCCGATGTCGATGCCATCACCCTGTCGATCGCCGGGGGCAAGGTCGGCGCCGGCATTGGCCCCGCCGAGGCGGCCAAGGTGATCCTGATCGCCGCCATCACCAACACGCTGGTCAAGGCTGGCCTCGGCACCTATGCCGGCGGCCGCGCCGTCGCCACCCGCCTGATCCCGACCGCGCTTGCGATGAGCGCCGCCGGGGCGGCGATCATCCTTCTGTAGCCCGTCAGGCCGTCTCGGCGAACAGCTCGCGGCCGATCAACATGCGGCGGATCTCGCTGGTGCCGGCGCCGATCTCGTAGAGCTTGGCGTCGCGCAGCAGGCGGCCGGTCGGGTAATCGTTGATATAGCCGTTGCCGCCCAGGGTCTGGATCGCCTCGAGCGCCAGCTTGGTCGCGGCCTCGGCGGCGAAGAGGATGGCGCCGGCCGCGTCCTTGCGGGTGACCCTGCCCCGGTCGCAGGCCCGCGCCACCGCATAGACATAGGACCTGGCCGCGCCCAGCGTCACATACATGTCGGCCAGCTTGCCCTGCATGAGCTGGAATTCGCCGATCGCCTTGCCGAACTGCTTGCGCTCGTGGACATAGGGAATGACCACGTCGAGGCAGGCCTGCATGATGCCGAGCGGCCCGGCCGACAGCACCGCCCGCTCGTAATCGAGGCCGGACATCAGCACCTTCACGCCGCCGCCGAGGGTGCCAAGGATGTTTTCCGCCGGCACTTCGCAATCCTCGAAGATCAGCTCGCCGGTGTTGGAGCCGCGCATACCCAATTTGTCGAGCTTCGGCCCGACCGAGAAGCCCTTCATGCCCTTCTCGATCAGGAAGGCGGTGATGCCCTTCGGCCCCGCCGCCGGATCGGTCTTGGCGTAGACGACGAGGACATCGGCGTTGGGCCCATTGGTGATCCAGAACTTGGAGCCGTTCAGGACATAGCGGTCACCCTTCTTCTCCGCCTTCAGGCGGAGGGAAACCACGTCGGAACCGGCCCCGGTCTCCGACATGGCGAGGGCGCCGATCGCGGTCCCGGCGACGAGGCCCGGCAGATATTTCTGCTTCTGCGCCGCGCTGCCGTTCAGGCGGATCTGGTTGACGCAGAGGTTGGAATGAGCGCCGTAGGACAGGCCGACCGAGGCCGAGCCCCGGCTGATCTCCTCCATCGCGACGACATGCTCGAGATAGCCGAGGCCCGAGCCGCCGAATTCCTCCTCGACCGTGATGCCGAGGACGCCGAGGGCGCCCAGCTTCGGCCAGAGGTCGGGCGGGAAATCATTGTCGCGGTCGATGGCGGCGGCGCGCGGCGTGATCTCGGCCGCGGTGAAGGCCGCGACCGACTGGCGCAACATGCGGATGTCTTCGCCCAGATCGTCATCGAAATCGGGCAGCGGTCCTGTGTTCATCGTCTCTCCCCTGTTGTGATGGGCCCGATGGACCGGGCGGCGCAGGCCCGGGCCAGGGCAAAGGTGACGAGGCAGCCGGTCATGTAGCCGGTCGCGACGTCGGATGCGAAATGATTGAGGTTCACCACCCGCGCCAGGGCCGGCAACAGGGCGAGGCCGAGGAAGACGATCCCGAAGCGCGGCCAGACGCAGGCCAGGGCGGCGGCGAGGCTGGCGCTGGCCTGGGCATGACCGGACGGGAAGGAATTCCAGTCGGGATCGATCGAGAAACCGCGAAAGCCGTAATCGCCGGTCGCCTCGTCGCCGACGAGAAGGCGGGGCCGCGCCCGGGCGAAGGCCAGCTTCATCACATTGACGACCCAGCCGCCCATGGCGATGGCGCCGACGACGAAAGCGGCCCGGATCGCCCAGTCGTCGCGGTGCAGCAGCAGGGCGGCGACCAGCGCCACAGCGGCGGCACCGAACATCCAGCCCGACCGGCCGACCTCGTTGATCGCGGCGAAAAACGCCCTGTCCGCCGCCGGCAGCGCCCACAGCCAGAGCGCCAGCGGCCGGTCGACGTAGAGGACCAGCAGCACGATGGCGGCGACGAAACCGAGGCTCGGCGGCCAGCGTCGGCCGATCCCCCGCGCCGTCTCGACCAATGTCTCCTGGGCCAGGGTCCAGACGAGGCCGGCGATCCGCCCCGCCGTCATGGCGCCCGGCGCAGGATGGCGATATCGACCGGCTTGCCGCGCGAGATATTGATCCCCTCGACAT
>NZ_JBAQRT010000055.1:0-16206 GCF_049306435.1 Zavarzinia sp. | reverse complement strand
GGCGGGCGGCTTCCTGGCTGCTGCGTGTTTGGTCGCCGCCGGCTTCGCCGGTTTCGGCTTGGTCGCGGCGGGCTTCGCCGGCTTGGCCGGTTTCGTCGCCGCTGGTTTGCCGGGCCTGGCCGATGCCGGCTTGCCGGGTTTGGCTGGCTTCTGCGGTTTTCCAGGTTTGGTCGCGACCGGTTTCGGCTTGGCCGGGCGGCTGTCCTCGGCCTGGGCGGGGCGGGAGGCTCCCGCCGCCTCGAAACCATCGCGGCGGTTGTAGACGAGGGCGGTCATGTCCGGCCCGGCGACATGGAATTCCCGGGGATCATAGACCGACAGGGAATTGAAATCGGCGGCATAGAAGCACGACAGGCCAGCCTGTCGGCAGGCCTCGTCGATCATCGCGGCACGTTCGCCCTGGCCGGCCGTGACCAGCGTCACCCGCCGGCTGGGCAGGCCACGGTCAATCGAATTCGTGCTGAAGAAGACTTTCATGCCATCGGCGTCGGCGATCGATTCGAGCACGCTCTGGGCGCTGCCGGCGGTGGGGGCGGCCATGCGCGCGCTGGAGGGCATGGGATCGCCGCTGAGGCCCGGGGGGGCACCCGGATTGGCAGGGCCATCGCCTTCCGCGATACCGGGCGTGATCGAAAGAACATCTTCCGATCCATCGTCGGTTTCTTCCTGCTCGGCCTGTTCGGCCGCGCCCGGGGCGTGGGCGACGGTGGCGCCAAGGCCCGCGGGGGCAAGCGCGGTCATCACCGGGGCCGGGACACCCACGGCGGTGGTCACGACCCCCTTGGTCGGTTTCGCCACGCGCGACTTGGAACAGGCCTGAAGGGAGGGGACCAGGGCGGCAATGATGAGCATCGGCCAAAGCCAAGCCCGGCGTCCCTTCACCGTTCCGTCAGTCTTTACCTTGAACATCACCACTGCCCCTCGGCGCCACGGGCCCGGGATCCTTGCATCCGTACCGTTTCATCGACCCAGGCGCCACCGACACAGGCTCGCGCCTGTTGAGGTTCGACGCAAACAGGATTTGCGCCGGATAGTCCCGAATCATGGCCGATTGAGGGCATCGCCCGGCAACGGGCCGGCGGGATTCATCAGCCAGGCCGCGATATCCCGCCACACCCTCGGCCCCTGGCGGTCGCGCAGCAGCAGGTGATAGCCACGGTCATACCAGACCTCGCGGTAACGCGGATTGTCGCGGCGGCCCCGCGCGGCCAGCGGCGCCATCGAGGGCAATCGCACCACCTCGTCCCGCAGGCCATAGAGCAGCAGGACCGGCCGGTCGCGCGGCACCCCGGTCGCCGCCGCCGCTTCCATCAGGCGGACGAGGCCGAGCACGGCATCCGTCCGCGTGCCCTTGATCATCAGGGGATCGCGGCCCATCGCCGCCAGCTCGTCGCGATTGTCGGTCGGGATGATGCGCAGCCTCTCGGGCGGGGTCATCGGGTTCCAGGGCATCAGGAAGGCGAAGGTCTCGAGCAGGATCTCCCCGGGGAAGGGGATATCCTCGGCCCGCCAGACCGCGGGGGCGAGCAGGACGACGCCCCGGACCGGCAGGGCGGCATCGCGGGCAAGGGCGCGCATGGCGACGGCGCCGCCCATGCTCTCGCCCAGCAGATAAAGCGGCACGCCGGGATGGCGCCGGGCGACGAGGCGGATCATGGCTGCGGCGTCGGCGACCAGCGCATCCTCCCCGGGCCACAGGCGGGCGGTCGCGCTCCGGCCGAAGCCGCGCTGGTCATAGGCATAGGTGGCGATGCCCCGGCTGGCCCAGAAGGGGGCGGGCAGGGCGAAGGCATGGGCGTAGTCGTTGAAGCCGTGCAGGGCGACGACCACGGCCTTCGGCGGAACGTCCGGCGGCGGCAGCCAGCGCATCACGGGCAGCATGGTCCCGTCCTGGGCGGTGAAGCTGGCGGCATCCTCCAGCCGGGCCGGACCCAGCGGAGGGCCAAGGCCGGTCACCGTCGCGCCGCAGCCGGCCAGCAGCAGGGCAAGCAGCGCGCAGACCACGCGAATGCAGGGATACGACCTTGTCGGCATTCGCAACGGCGGCACCCATTGACCTCGCGGGAAAACCATCCCTAACACCGGGCCGGCCGGGGGCAAAGGGCAGGCTGTCGCCGGGGACGATGGCGGGGCCGAAGCCGAACTGCGGCGAGAAGCGGCGGGGGTCCACGTTGACATCGGGAAAGCCGCGCCTTATCTGTCCCATGCCCGCCCGGGTGCCCAATGGGGCCCGGCGACAGGAATTCGGGCGGGGCTGCAGCCCCGCGTCACCTCATGCGCCCGTCAGGCCCCCCGCCGGGCTGACCGGCAGAAGAAGGTTGCTTCATGCTCGGCATCGGCTCGCTCGCCAAACGGCTGTTCGGCAGCGCCAACGATCGTATGGTCAAGCAGCTGCGCAGCCGGACCGCGGCCATCAATGCGCTGGAGCCGCAGATCTCGGCCCTGTCGGACGCGGACTTGCGGGCGCAGACCGACAAATTCAAGGCGCGCCTCGCCGCCGGCGAGACCACGGACGACCTTCTGGTCGAGGCTTTCGCCACCGTGCGCGAAGCCGCGAAACGCACCCTCGGCCAGCGCCATTTCGATGTGCAACTGATCGGCGGCATGGTGCTGCATTCCGGCAAGATCGCCGAAATGCGCACCGGCGAAGGCAAGACCCTCGTCGCGACGCTCGCCGCTTACTTGAACGCGCTCGAGGGCAAGGGCGTCCACGTCATCACCGTGAACGACTATCTGGCCAAGCGCGACGCGACCCAGATGGGCCAGGTCTACGGCTTCCTCGGCCTTACCACCGGCGTCATCGTCAATGACCTGACGGACGAGGAACGGCGCCAGAATTACGCCGCCGACATCACCTACGGCACCAACAACGAATTCGGCTTCGACTATTTGCGCGACAACATGAAGTACCGGCTGGATCATCTGGTCCAGCGGCCCTTCCATTACGCGATCGTCGACGAAGTGGACTCGATCCTGATCGACGAGGCGCGCACGCCGCTGATCATTTCCGGCCCGACCGAGGATAATTCGGACCTCTATCGCCGGATCGACGCGCTGATGCCCCAGCTGGTCGAGGCCGACTACGAGAAGGACGAGAAGCAGCGCTCCGTCTCCCTGTCCGAGGAAGGCCAGGAGAAGTTCGAGAAGCTGCTGCTCGACGCCGGGATGCTGAAGACCAGCAACCTCTATGACGCTGAAAACGTCACCATCGTCCATCACCTGCAGCAGGCGTTGCGCGCCCATGTCCTGTTCCGGCGCGACCGCGACTATGTGGTGAAGGACGACAAGGTCATTATCATCGACGAGTTCACCGGCCGCATGATGACCGGCCGGCGCTATTCCGAGGGCCTGCACCAGGCGCTGGAGGCCAAGGAACACGTCACCGTCCAGAACGAGAACCAGACCCTCGCCTCGATCACCTTCCAGAACTATTTCCGACTCTATCCCAAACTGTCGGGCATGACCGGCACGGCGGCGACCGAAGCGGCCGAATTCGGCGAGATCTACAAGCTCGAAGTGATCGAGATCCCGACCAACGTGCCGGTGATCCGCAAGGACCTCGACGACGAGGTCTATCTGTCGATGACGGACAAGTTCAACGCGATCGTCGTCCTGATCGAGGAATGCCGTAAACTTCAGCAGCCCGTGCTGGTCGGCACGGTCTCGATCGAGAAGTCCGAGCTTCTGTCGGCGCATCTGAAGAAGAAGAATATTCCGCACCGGGTGCTGAACGCGCGTTTCCACGCGCAGGAAGCCGGCATCGTCGCCCAGGCGGGTCAACCGGGTGCCGTCACCATCGCCACCAACATGGCCGGTCGCGGCACCGACATCCAGATGGGCGGCAATCTGTCGATGCTGATCGACGAGCTGCCCGAGAGCGACGACCGCGAGGCGCTGATCGCCGAGATGCGGGCCAAGCACGCCCGCGACAAGGAAATCGTCATCGCGGCCGGCGGTCTCTACATCATCGGCACCGAACGGCACGAGAGCCGGCGCATCGACAACCAGCTGCGTGGCCGTGCCGGCCGCCAGGGCGATCCCGGCGCCTCTAAATTCTTCCTCAGCCTCGAAGACGACCTGATGCGCATCTTCGGCTCGGACAATCTGAGCCGCATGTTGCAGCGTCTCGGCCTCAAGGAAGGCGAGGCGATCATTCATCCCTGGGTGAACAAGGCCCTGGAAAAGGCCCAGCAGAAGGTCGAGGCGCGCAACTTCGACATCCGCAAGAACCTGCTGCGCTACGACGACGTGATGAACGAGCAGCGCAAGGCGATCTATGGCCAGCGCCGCGAATTCATGAACACCAATGATGTCTCGGACGTCGCCCTGTCGATGCGCGAGCATACGGTGAACAATCTCGTCGCCACGCATATCCCGGCCGGGAC
Source organism: Zavarzinia sp. (assembly GCF_049306435.1). NCBI lineage: Bacteria > Pseudomonadati > Pseudomonadota > Alphaproteobacteria > Rhodospirillales > Zavarziniaceae > Zavarzinia > Zavarzinia sp. Next base: position 11,821 of record NZ_JBAQRT010000055.1, on the reverse strand, counting down.
CTATTCCGAAGCCTGGAACGCGCCGGGCCTCAAGGCCGAGATCGAGCGCATCTTCACCCTCGACCTGCCGGTGCCCGAATGGGCGGCGGAAGAGGGGATCGCCGAGGACGAGATCCGCCACCGCCTCGAGCACGAGGTCGCCGCCTTCTTCAAGGCGAAGGAGGAGCGTTTCGGCCCCGAGATCATGCGCATGATCGAGAAGAGCATGTTGCTGCAGATTCTCGACCAGTGCTGGAAGGAGCATCTGCTCCAGCTCGACTACCTGCGTCAGGCGATCGGTCTGCGCGCCTATGGCCAGCGCGATCCTTTGCGCGAATATCAGCAGGAAGCCTTCGGTCTCTACGAGGCCATGCTCGATCGCATCAACGAGGATGTCACCCGCATCCTCGCCCATGTCGAGGTCCGGGTGGAACAGCCGCCGGAGCCCCTGCCGCCGGAGCCGGTCGACCTGTCCCCGGTCCATGACGACCCGCTGACCGGCGAGAACGAGGCGCGGCCCCTGCCGATGCCCGACCCGGAAGGTATCCCCGGCAATGCGCGCATCCCGGCCGCCAACTGGGGCAAGGTGTCGCGCAATGCCCTGTGCCCCTGCGGTTCGGGCAAGAAATTCAAGCATTGCCACGGTGCGCTCGCCGGCTGATCCCCTGGACGTTCCAGACCGGCCCTTTGCAAGGGACCGGTCTGGGGTCACAATGCAGCGGCCGATCGCCCGCAGTGGAGACTGAAATGCGTATCCTGCCGACCCTTGCGCTGCTGGCCTTCGTCGTGCCCGCCCATGCCCAGCAGGCGCCGACGGAAGAACCCTTCATCCCCCAGGCCCCCGCGACGACCTATCCCGACGCCAAGCCCGCGCCGAGCCAGAGCATCACCGAGGACCGCCCCTGCGAATGCGCCATCCCGCAGGGCGCTTGCACCGCGCAGGTCCAGGTCACCGATGTCGGCCGGCGGCGCGACAATGTGGGTGCCGACATCGCCTATTTCGTTGAGATCACCTCGACCGACAAGCGGTGCTCGACGGTGAACTATCGCCTGAAGCTGGTCACCCCCGAGGGCCGTTCGGAGGAACAGGCCTTCGAGGCGATCTTCGATCACGGCGCCTATGAGGCGGGCGGCCAGATCCGCGCCAACCTCAGCCCCGATTCCCGCATCGTGCCGAGCGGCGTCACCTGCTTCGTCTGCGCCGAGAACTGAGCGACTTTCGCGCCGTCAGTGCTGGACGCTGTTCGAGAAGCCGGTGACGACGATGACGCCGGCGACGATCATGCCGATCCCGATCAGCGCCGGCAGGTCCAGCTTCTGCTTGAAGACGACATAGCCGATGATGGTGATCAGCACGATGCCGAGGCCGGACCAGATGGCATAGGCAATGCTGACCGGGACCACCTTCAGGGCGTGCGACATCAGGTAGAAGGACACCAGGTAGCTGATCGCCATCAGCCCGGTCTGTAGCGGCCGGGTGAATTGCTGCGATGCCTGCAGGAAGCTGGTGCCCGACAATTCGCAGACGATGGCCGCGCAGAGGAAGGCGTAAGCCTGGTACAGAGGGGTCATCACGGGGCCTCCCGGCCGTTCAGGGTCAGGATACGCAATTGCGTGACGATGGCGCTCCGGCGCGCCGGATCGGTGTTTTCGCCCGACATGTCGGCCAGCCACAGGCCATCGGCCGCGAGGCGAACGATATCGAGGATCGGCGCCTGATCCGTCTCCGCATGGCGGGCCAGATGCGCCGCCAGCCAGCGGCTCCAGCGGTCGCGAAATTCCGGCTCGGCGAAGAGAACGACCGATAACAGGCCCCAGGCCCGCTCCTGCTCCGTCACCTCGACCCCGGTCATCACCGCCAGATAGGCGCGGGAAAACCGCCCGGGCGCCACCGGATCGGCGGCGAGTTCCGCCTCGATCCGCCGGTCGAAGCGGCTCAGGCATTCCTCGCACAGGGCTTCCAGCAGGGCCTGCCGGCTGGGGAAATGGTGCAGCAGCCCGCCCTTGGACACGCCGGCAGCCCCCGCCACCGCGTCGAGCCGCAGGTTGCCGACCCCCGCCCGCACCGACAGGGCGGCGGCGGCGTCCAGCAGATGCTGGCGCAACTCGATCGGCTGCTTCTTGCGGCGATGGGCTTCGGTCATCATCAAAACATACCGGCTGGACGGTATCGTGTCCAGCGGGCGAAAAGACGGGCCGGTCATCCCCGGCCGGGAAGGCTCAGCCCTTCTTCTTGCTGGCGCCGATCTTCGGCTCGGTCCCGGCCAGGATGCGGGCGATATTGTCCTTGTGGCGGATGAAGATCAGCACGGCGCAGAACAGGGCGAGGCCCGCCCGCGGTTGATCGGCCAGAAACAGGGCATAGACCGGGCCGAGCGCCGCCGCGGCGAGGGAAGAGAGGGAGGAGGTGCGGGTGATCGCCGCCGTCACCGCCCAGGTCGCGCAGCAGGCGAGGCCGACAGGCCAGGCGGCGGCGATCATGGTGCCGAGGAAGGTGGCGACACCCTTGCCGCCCTTGAAGCGCAGCCAGACCGGGAAGCAATGGCCGAGGAAGGCGGCGCCGCCCGCGATCACGCCCATCATCGGTGTCTCGAACAGGGCGACGGCGATCAGGACGGCGACCGCGCCCTTGCCGCTGTCGAGCAGCAGGGCGGCGAGGGCGAGGGGCTTGTTGCCGGTGCGCAGGACATTGGTCGCGCCGATATTGCCCGAGCCGATCGCACGGATATCGCCATAGCCCGCCAGCCGCGTCAGCACGAGACCGAAGGGGATCGAGCCGAGCAGATAGCCGCCGAGGGCGACAAGGCCGATGGCGAGGGCCGCGGCGGTGGCGAGGTCTTCCATGGCGATGCCGTATCCCCGGTTAAAGCGTGGCGTCGAAAACCTTCAGCCCGTCGACGACCGTCATCAGCACCTTGCCGGTCAGCGGCAGGCCTTCGTAAGGCGTATTCTTCGATTTGCCGCGCAGCTTGTCGACACTGACCCGCCAGGGCTTTTCGGGATCGAACAGCATCAGATCGGCCTTGGCCCCGGCCCGCAGCGCCCCGCGCGAGCCAAGGCCGAGCAATTTCGCCGGTGCCGCCGTCATCTTGTAGAGGATCTCGTTCAGCGACAGGCCATGGTCGTGATGCAGGATGAGCGAGACCGCCAGCATGGTCTCCAGCCCCGCCGCGCCGAAGGCGGCCTGGCCGAAGGGCAGGCGCTTCGATTCGACATCCTGCGGCATATGGGCGGAGACGATCACGTCGATCGTGCCGTCCTTGATGCCGGCGATCACCGCCTGGCGGTCGTCCTCGCTCCGCAGGGGCGGCGAGACCTTGGCGAAGGTGCGGTAGTCGTTCACCGCGTTCTCGTTCAGGGCGAAATAATGGGGCGCGGTGCCGCAGGAGACCTGCAGGCCCTTGGCCTTCGCCCCGCGCACGACATCGAGCGTGTCGCCCGCGCTGACCAGCGCGACATGGTAGCGCGCGCCGGTCATGGCGACGAGGCGGACATCCCGCTCCACCACCAGGGCCTCGGCGGCGACCGGAATGCCGGCAAGGCCAAGGCGGGTCGAGACGTCGCCCTCGTTCATCGCGCCGTCCTTGGACAGGGACGGGTCCTCGGCGTGCTGGATCACCAGCTTGCCGAACAGGGTGGAATAGGACAGGGCGCGGCGCATCACCCGGGCCGAGGCGACCGCCCGGTCGCCATCGGTGAAAGCGACGGCGCCCGCCTCGATCAGCAGGCCCATTTCCGACATTTCGGCGCCGGCGAGGCCCTTGGTGATCGAGGCCATGGGCTGGACGCGGACAAGGCTGTTCTCGCGCGCGCGGCGCTCGACATATTCGACGATGGCGGGCTCGTCGATGGCGGGATCGGTGTTGGGCAGGCAGATCAGCGTCGTTATGCCGCCCGCCGCCGCCGCCGCGCTGGCCGAGGCGAAACTTTCCTTGTGCTCCGCGCCGGGCTCGCCGACGAAGGCATGCATGTCGATGAGGCCGGGGGCGAGGCAATGGCCGCCGCAATCGACGATCTCGACCCCGGACGGCACGCCGCCCGCGAAGAGCTTCGGCCCGAGGTCGGCGATCTGGTCGCCGGTCGTCAGCAGGGCGCCCATCGTGTCGAGACCCGAGGCGGGATCGAGCAGGCGGGCGTTCAGATAGGCGACCAGCTTGCCCTTTTCGGCGCCGGGATTGGCGGGTCGCTTCACGATGCCGCTCCGATGTTGGGAAGGTGACGGGTCAGGGCATCGAGGCAGGCCATGCGGACGGCGACGCCCATCTCGACCTGTTCGCGAATGACCGAGCGGTTGATGTCGTCGGCGACCAGACTGTCGATCTCGACGCCGCGATTCATCGGGCCGGGATGCATGATCAGCGCGTCGGGCTTGGCGAGGGCCAGCTTTTCCTGGTCGAGACCGTAGAGCTGGAAATATTCCCGCAACGACGGGACATAGGCGCCCTGCATCCGCTCCATCTGCAGGCGCAGCATCATGACGATGTCGACGCCGCGCAGACCCTTGCGCATGTCGTGATGGACCTCGACGCCCAATTCCTCGATCGCCTTCGGCAGCAGGGTGGGCGGGCCGATCACCCGGACCTGCGCGCCCATGGTGTTCAGGAGATGGATGTTCGAGCGGGCGACGCGGGAGTGCAGGATATCGCCACAGATCGCGACCACCTGGCCGTCCAGCCGGCCGCGGCGGCGGCGGATGGTCAGGGCATCCAGCAGGGCCTGGGTCGGATGCTCGTGGGCGCCGTCGCCGGCGTTGATCACGGCGCAGCTGACCTTCTGGGACAGCAGCTGGACCGCGCCCGAATCCTGGTGGCGGACGACGAGGACATCCGGATGCATGGCGTTCAGCGTCATCGCCGTGTCGATCAGCGTCTCGCCCTTCGATACCGAGGAGCGGGCGACCGCCATGTTGATGACATCGGCGCCGAGCCGCTTGCCCGCCAGCTCGAAGGAGGTCGAGGTCCGGGTCGAGGCCTCGAAGAACAGGTTCACCTGGGTCCTGCCCCGCAGCGTCGACTTCTTCTTGTCGATGGCGCGGTTCTGTTCGACATAGCCATCGGCGAGGTCGAGCAGATAGGTGATGGCAGGGGGATACATCCCCTCGATCCCGAGAAGATGTCGGTGCGGGAAGACCGCTTCGGCAGAGTCGCTCATAAGCCCCGTTCTATACGTTGGGGGCGCCCCGCCCGCAAGGGTGGCGGGGCTTTCTTGCCAAGTGCCGCCGCGCGCCCGTCAGCGGGCGAGCAGCGTCTTGAACTCGGGCGAGGTCACCGTCTTGTTGATCAACTGCTGCACGGCGGGAACCAGAGCTTCGGCGACATTCTTGCAGGCGATCTCGCCGACGAAATTGGTGCTGAATTCATACTTCGACGCCGCCGACAGCGACTTGCCGTTGGCGGGGTTCAGCACCGTCCAGGCAATATCCCACCAGCCGCCCACCAGGCCTTCCGACGAAGAAAACGCCGCCTTGGAGAGTTTCGCATTCAGTTCCACGCCCTTGCCGTCCGTGGCGAAGGCGCCGGCGAACTTGAGTTCGTCGTTGAAGGAATCCCGGATGAAGCTGGCCAGTGTACGGCCGCCGGAAACCTTGATGGGGCCCACCATCCGGCAGTTTTCGTCGAACTGACTCAGATCGTCGATGGTGGTCATCTGGACCTTGGCCGGCTCGATCGTGCGAATGGCGATCGTGTTGTCAGCATAATTCGAATAGACGCTGGGCGTCTGGGTCGAGCAACCGGCCAGACCGAGAGCGACAACCATCAGCAGCTTCTTCATTATCGCACCTTCGCTTGGATTCTCGCGATGGTAGTTCGCGGTGCAGGGCCGTGCAACATGCGGGTTCGCCGCAGGCTGGGGGCGCAGTTTTGCCCCACATGCCGCGTGAGGTTGGGAAGGCGCCGGCCTCGAGTTACCCGCCGCGCCGCCAGTTCGAGGCGGCGTCGAGGTAACCCTGCAGGATGTAGGTCGCGGCCAGCTTGTCGACGAGTTCGGCCCGGCGGGCGCGGGTCATGTCGGCGTCGATCATCATGCGCGTCACGGCGGCGGTCGACAGGCGCTCGTCCCAATAGGTGAGGCTGAGGTCCCGGCGTTTCAGGACTTCGCTGGCGAAGGCGCGCGTCGCCTGGACCCGGGGGCCGCTGCTGCCGTCCATGTTCATGGGCAGGCCGAGGACGACGCCCGCGATATCGTGTTCGTCCATCAGGGCGAAGAAGCGCTCGACATCGATCGAGAATTTCACCCGGCGGATGGTCTCCAGCGGGCTCGCCACCGTGCGCGAGGTGTCGGACAGGGCAAGGCCGATGGTCTTGGTGCCGAGGTCGACGCCCAACAGGCGGGCGGAGGCGGGAAGCGCGGCCTCGAAGCCGCCATTGTCGAGAATGGGCATGGCCGTCCTTATACAGATCCCGGCCGGGTGGCACCATTCTCATAGGGAGCTTTTAGGTCGATGGGCACACACTGGCGCTCCCTGATCCGGAGCTTTCCCATGGATTTCATCCTCGTCGCCACCGTGATCGCCTTCTTCGTCGCAGCCGGCGCCTATGCCGCGGGCTGCGACCGTCTGTAGGGAGGTCATCATGAGCGTGGAATATGCACTGGGCGGCGCCGTCGCCGCTTTCCTGCTGGTCTATCTCGTCGTCGCGCTGCTCAGGCCCGAAAGATTCTGACATGACTCAGAACGGTCTTTTCCAGATCGCGCTTTTCTGCGCGGTCGTCCTTCTTCTCGTCCGGCCGATGGGCGGCTACATGGCCCGCCTGTTCGCGGGCGAGAAGGTGTTTCTCTCCCCCGTACTCGCCCCTGTGGAGCGCGTGCTCTACCGCGCGGCGGGCATCGATGCGAAAGCCGAACAGCATTGGGTGGTCTATGCCCTCTCCATGCTGCTGTTCAACCTGCTCGGCCTGCTGATCACCTATGTCGTGCTGCGCTTCCAGGACGTGCTGCCGCTGAACCCGCAGAACCTGCCGGCGGTGCCGGCCGATCTCGCCTTCAACACGGCGATCAGCTTCACCACCAACACCAACTGGCAGGCTTATGGCGGCGAGACCACCATGAGCTATTTCAGCCAGATGGTCGGCCTCGCGGTCCATAATTTCACCTCGGCCGCCACCGGCATCGCCCTCGCGCTGGCCTTCATCCGCGCCTTCTCGCGGGCGGGCGCGGGCAGCCTCGGCTGCTTCTGGGTCGATCTGACCCGCTGCATTCTCTATGTCCTGCTGCCGCTGTCGCTCGTGCTGGCGGTGGTTCTCGTCTGGCAGGGCATGCCGCAAAACCTCGATCCTTACGTGACCGCGACCACCCTCGAGGGCACGCAGCAGACGATCGCGCAGGGGCCCGTCGCCTCGCAGGTCGCGATCAAGATGCTGGGCACCAATGGCGGCGGTTTCTTCAACGCCAATGCCGCCCATCCCTACGAGAACCCGACCCCGCTCTCCAATTTCCTGCAGATGGCGGCGATCTTCATCATCGGCGCCGGTCTCACCAATACCTTCGGCCGCATGGTGAAGGACGAGCGCCAGGGCTGGGCCATCATGGCCGCCATGGGCGTGATCTTCCTTGCCGGCGTCTTCATCGCCTATGGCGCGGAAGCGGGCGGCAATCCGCTGATGCAGGCCCTCGGCGTCGACGGCGGCAACATGGAGGGCAAGGAGGTCCGCTTCGGCATCGCCAATTCCGCGCTCTTCGCCACCATCACCACGGCGGCGTCCTGCGGCGCGGTGAACTCGATGCATTCCAGCTTCATGCCGCTGGGCGGGCTCATCCCCCTCATCAACATGCAATTGGGCGAGATCGTCGTCGGCGGTGTCGGCGCCGGGCTTTACGGCATGTTGCTCTTCGTCGTGCTCGCGGTCTTCATCGCCGGCCAGATGGTCGGGCGGACGCCCGAATATCTCGGCAAGAAGATCGAAAGCCGCGAGGTGCGCCTGACCTTCCTCGCCCTGCTCGTGCTGCCGCTCGCCATGCTCGGCTTCACCGCCCTCGCCATGCTCTGGCCGGATGCGCTGAAGAGCCTGGCCAACGCGGGGCCGCACGGCTTCTCGGAAGTGCTCTACGCCTATACGTCGGGCGCGGCGAACAACGGCAGCGCCTTCGCCGGCCTGTCGGCCAACACGCCCTTCTACAATGTGACCATCGGCATCGCCATGCTGATCGGCCGCTTCCTGATGATCGTGCCGATGCTGGGTGTCGCCGGTGGTCTTGCCGCCAAGAAGCGCCTGCCGCCTTCGGCCGGGTCCTTCCCGACCCATACGCCCCTGTTCGTCGGTCTGCTGATCGGCACCGTGCTGATCGTCGGCGGGCTCGAATTCATGCCGGCCCTGGCCCTCGGGCCCGTGGTCGAGCATTTCGCCCTCGCCGCCGGCCAGATGTTCTGAGGTCAACCATGTCCATCACCCATGAAACCCGCAGCCGTCCGATGCTGGATGGCCCGATCCTCGGCCGGGCTCTGATCGATGCCCTGGTCAAGCTCGACCCGCGCAGCCTGATCCGCAACCCGGTGATCTTCGTCGTCGAGGTCGTCTCGGTCCTCGTCACGGTGATCTTCGTCCGCGATCTGCTGGGGGGCGGCAATGCCGGCTTCTCCGGCCAGATCGCCGCCTGGCTCTGGTTCACCGTGCTCTTCGCCAATTTCGCCGAAGCGGTGGCGGAAGGCCGGGGCAAGGCCCAGGCCGCGTCCTTGCGCAAGAGTAGGTCCGAGACCATCGCCAAGCGCATCGGCGAGGGCGGCCATGTCGAGGCGGTGCCGGGCACGAAGCTGCGCACCGGCGATGTCGTCCTGGTCGAGATGGGCGACGTCATCCCCTCTGACGGCGAGGTGATCGAAGGCATCGCCTCGGTCGATGAAAGCGCGATCACCGGCGAATCCGCCCCGGTGATCCGCGAATCCGGCGGCGACCGGTCGGCCGTCACCGGCGGCACCCGTGTCCTGTCGGACCAGATCAAGGTGCGCATCACCGCCGCCGCCGGCAGCACCTTTCTCGACCGCATGATCGCCCTCGTCGAAGGCGCCAAGCGGCAGAAGACGCCGAACGAGATCGCGCTTTCGATCCTGCTTTCGGGCCTGACCCTCATCTTCATCTTCGCGACGGTGACGATCCAGCCCTTCGCGATCTATGCCGGCGGCTCGATCCCGGTCGTGCTTCTCGCCGCGCTGTTCATCACCCTGATCCCGACCACCATCGGCGGGCTTCTGTCGGCGATCGGCATCGCCGGCATGGACCGGCTGATCCGCTTCAACGTCCTCGCCACCTCGGGCCGGGCGGTGGAGGCGGCGGGCGACGTCGACACGCTCCTCCTCGACAAGACGGGCACCATCACCCTCGGCAACCGGGTGGCGAGCGAATTCGTCGCCATGCCCGGCGTCGACCTCTACGACCTCGCTGGGGCGGCCCAGCTCGCCTCCTTGCGCGACGAGACGCCGGAAGGCCGCTCCATCGTCGTCCTCGCCAAGGAGAAATACGGCATCCGCGCCCATGAGATGGGCGAGCTGAACGCCCGTTTCGTGCCCTTCACCGCCCAGACCCGTATGAGCGGCGTCGATCACGGCGATGTTTCGATCCGCAAGGGCGCGGTCGAGGCCATCCTGAAGCTGGTCGGCAACGCGCCCGTGCCGAAGGAATGGACCGAGGCGGTCGAGCGTATCGCCCGGGCCGGCGGCACGCCGCTGGGCGTTGCCCGCAACGGCAGGCTGCTCGGCGTCGTCTACCTGAAGGATGTGGTCAAGGGCGGTATCCGCGAGCGTTTCGCGGAACTCCGCGCCATGGGCATCCGCACGGTGATGATCACCGGCGACAACCCGCTGACCGCGGCGGCGATCGCGGCCGAAGCCGGGGTCGACGATTTCCTGGCCGAGGCGAGCCCTGAGAACAAGCTGGCCCTCATCCGCAAGGAACAGGGCGAGGGGCGGCTGGTCGCCATGTGCGGCGACGGCACCAACGACGCCCCGGCCCTCGCCCAGGCCGATGTCGGCGTCGCCATGAACACCGGCACCCAGGCCGCGCGCGAGGCCGGCAACATGGTCGACCTCGACAGCGATCCCACGAAGCTGATCGAGATCGTCGGCATCGGCAAACAGATGCTGATGACCCGCGGCAGCCTCACCACCTTCTCCATCGCCAATGACGTCGCCAAATATTTCGCGATCATCCCGGCGATGTTCGCCGCCACCTATCCGCAGCTCGGCGCCCTCAATGTCATGAACCTGGCGACGCCCGAAAGCGCCGTGCTGTCGGCCATCATCTTCAATGCCCTGATCATCATCGCCCTGATTCCGCTGGCCCTTCGGGGCGTGCGCTATCGCGCGGTCGGCGCCGCCTCCCTGCTGCGCCGGAACCTCGCGATTTACGGCCTCGGCGGCGTCCTGCTGCCCTTCGCCGGCATCAAGGTGATCGATCTTCTCGTCGCCGCTCTCGGGCTTGCCTGAGGCGGAGGAGGTATCAACATGCTCTCGCTCATTCGTCCCGCTCTCGTCCTCGTCGTCGCCTTCACCGCGATCACCGGCGTGCTCTATCCCGCCCTCGTGACCGGCATCGCCGAAGGCGCCTTCCCGAGCAATGCCCACGGTAGCCTGCTGACCGACAAGACGGGCACCGTCATCGGCTCCAGCCTGATCGGTCAGGGCTTCACCGGGCCGCGGTATTTCCATGGCCGTCCGTCCGCCGCGGGCAGCGCGGGTTATGATGCCGGCGCCTCGTCCGGCTCCAACCTCGGGCCGACCTCGAAGCCGCTGATCGACCGGGTGAAGCAGGGCGTCGACACCGCCCGGGCCGAGACCGGCGCCGACCGCCTGCCGGTCGACATGGTCACGACTTCGGGCAGCGGCCTCGATCCCCATGTCTCGCCCGCGAGCGCCTATCTGCAGGTCGATCGCGTGGCGAAGGCGAGGGGGCTCGACCCCGCGCAGGTGCGCGCGCTGGTCGAGGCCCATGTCGAGGGGCGCCAGCTCGGCGCCCTCGGCGAGCCGCGCGTGAATGTGCTGCTTCTCAACCTCGCGCTTGATAAGCTGGCGATCTGACCGGCAGGAAGCGACAGCGCACGTGCAGGACGATGACGGCCGCCCGGCCCCGGAAGCCCTCCTCGCGGAGGCGGCGGCCGAGCGGCGCGGCAAACTGAAGGTCTTTCTCGGCGCCGCCCCCGGCGTCGGGAAAACCTATACGATGCTCGAAGCCGGCCAGGCCCGCCGGCGCGAAGGGGTGGATGTCGTCATCGGCGTGGTCGAGACCCATGGCCGGCGCGAGACCCTGGCCATGGTCTCCGATCTCGAGGTTCTGCCCCGGCGCGAGATCGACTATCGTGGCCGCCAGCTCGAGGAAATGGATCTCGACGCGGTGCTGGCCCGCCAGCCGCGCCTCGTCCTCGTCGACGAACTGGCCCATACCAATGCCCCCGGCAGTCGCCATCCCAAGCGTTACCAGGATGTCGCCGAACTGCTCGACGCCGGCATCGATGTCTATACGACGCTGAACATCCAGCATCTCGAGAGCCTGAACGATGTGATCGCCCAGATCACGAGGATCAGGGTGCGCGAAACCCTGCCCGACAGCGTGCTGGAGACCGCGGACCAGATCGAGCTCGTGGATCTCACGCCCGAGGACCTGATCAAGCGCCTGCGCGAGGGCAAGGTCTATCTCGGCGATCAGGCCAGCCGGGCGCTGCGCCATTTCTTCTCGCCCGGGAATCTGACCGCGCTGCGCGAACTGGCCCTGCGCCAGGCGGCGGCGAGGGTGGACGACCAGGTCGTTCAATACATGCGCGCCCATGCCATCGCCGGCCCCTGGCCGGTGGGGGAGCGCTTGCTGGTCTGCGTCGGGCCGGGGCCGTCGGCGCCGCGCCTCGTCCGCGCGGCCAGCC
>NZ_JBAQRT010000054.1:0-1686 GCF_049306435.1 Zavarzinia sp. | reverse complement strand
GGACGGCGCGGTCCTGCTGCGCCGGCGCCCGCCGACGGGGCTGCTGGGCGGCATGATGGAAGTGCCGGGTAGTCCCTGGGCCGAAGGGGCGGCGCCGGTGGCGACCCCGCCGTGCCCCGCCGGCTGGACCGCGCTGAATACGCCCGTCGAGCATACGTTCACCCATTTCCACCTGATCCTGACGGTGCAGGTCGCCCGGGTGGCGGATTTCGCCGTGGCCGGGGAATGGCATCATCCGGCGCATATCGGCGATGCGGGCGTGCCCACGGTCTTCATGAAAGTGTTGCGTGCGGCTGGCGTCGTTTGACGGTATATCTCGGCTCCTTTTGGCGAGGAGCATTCCCGTGACCAGCACAGGCGGCACAGCGACGGTTTTCATCGACGGCGAGGCGGGCACCACCGGCCTCGGCATCCGCGAGCGCCTGCTGAACGTCCCGGGGATCGAGATCCGCAGCATCGACGCCGACAAGCGCAAGGATCCCAAGGCCAAGCAGGCCCTGATGGCCGAAGTCGACGCCGTCGTCCTGTGCCTGCACGACGATGCCGCCCGCGAGTCCGTCGCCCTCGCCGCCGAACTCGGCTCGGCCGCGCCCCGCATCCTCGACGCCTCGACCGCGCATCGGGTGGCGGAAGGCTGGGTCTATGGTTTCGCCGAAATGGCCCCCGGCCAGCGCGAGGCGATCGCGAAGGCGAGGCTGGTCGCCAATCCCGGCTGCTATCCGACGGGCGCAATCGCCCTGCTGAAACCGCTGGTCGAGGCGGGCGTGCTGCCGGCCGATTATCCGATCGCGATCCATGCCGTCTCGGGCTATTCCGGCGGCGGCAAGCCGATGATCGAGGCTTACGAGGCCGGCACGGCGCCCAAATTCGAGCTTTACGGCCTCGGCCTCGAGCACAAGCATGTGCCCGAGATCAAGGCCTATGCCGGGCTGGACCGGCGGCCGGTGTTCATCCCCTCGGTCGGCGATTTCCGCCAGGGGATGCTGGTCACCGTCGCGCTGCACCTCGACCTGCTGAACGGCGCGCCGAAGCCCGCCGATCTCGAAGCCCTGCTGGCGGCGCGTTTCGCCGGCAGCGACCTCGTCTCGGTGAAATCCACCGCCGATCTGGGCGGCAAGATCGAGCCGGAAGCCCTGAACGACACCGACCGGCTCGAACTTCGCGTCTTCGGCAACGAAGCCCGCGGCCAGGCCCTGCTCGTCGCCCGCCTCGACAACCTCGGCAAGGGCGCCTCCGGCGCGGCGGTACAGAACCTGCGCCTGATGCTGGGGCTGTAAGCTCTCCCTTGTAACTTCGCTTCATCCACATCTGGTAGACTACCGGTTGCGGTGGCAGGCGAGAGACCGACAGCCCTGAGGGCCACCAAGCCCGTGGGAGAGCAAGGGTCTTCGCCTGCCGTTCCATCGAACCCGAACAGTCGCTTGGGCCGCTCGCGAAGCCCGCTTGCGCAAGGATGGGTAAAGATGGACGCCCTCGTCATTGGTATCGATGTCTCGAAGGATCGGCTCGACGTTTGTTGCCATCCTCAGGCGGAGCCCTTCGCCGTGCCCCGCAACGCCGACGGCATCGCCGCCCTCGTCGAGCGCCTGCGGCCGCTTCAGCCCAAAGCCATCGGTCTCGAAGCCACCGGTGGCTTCGAGACCGTCGTCGCCGCCGGCCTCGCCGCCGCAGGACTGCCGGTCGTCG
>NZ_JBAQRT010000053.1:0-3664 GCF_049306435.1 Zavarzinia sp. | reverse complement strand
CAAGGATTGGGGCGAGGCGGCTTCGCGTGGCGCCGCAGGGCGCCGCGCCGGGGCCGATACGTCGACGACCGGAGACGGCCGGGCCGCCACCGCCTCGCGGCGGAAGGGATTGCCGGGAACCGCCGCTATCTCGGGCGGTGTCGCGTCGGGGAGTGTCGCGTCGGGGAGGGCCCCTTGGCCCAGCTGGCGCGCCCGCAGGGCCTGCGCGGTTTCGAGCGACCGGATCGCCCCCGGGGTATCGCCCCTCGCCTCGGCGAGGCGGGCCGCCAGCACATGCAGGCCGGGTTCGGCCGGGGCACGGGCCAGGGCATCCTTCAGCCAGCGCCCGGCGGTGACGACATCGCCCGCGTTCAGGGCGGCGCCGACCGCGCCTTCGATGACGGCGGGACTGCCGGGATCGCGCGACAGAATCGTGTCATAGACCTGAACCGCCTGCCCATGCATCTGGCCGTCGCCATAGAGCCGGGCCAGCGCGGACAACAGGCCGGCGTCACTCGAATTATTGCCGAGCGCGAGGGCCAGCACATCATAGGCTTCGGCCAATCGGCCCGCTCGGCGCAACTGTTCCGCCCGCTCCACCGCCGATTGCCCGCCGGGCACGACAGCCGGGGCGGTCGCGGCGACGACCGTCGCCTGCGCCAGATGCCCGGCGACCGCGCCATCATCCGGCTCCAGGGCCAGATAGGCATCGTAAAGGGGTTTGTCGGCGGGCTTCGCCTCCAGCCACAGCAGGGCCCGGCGCCAGTCCTCGCGGGCCGACGCATCGGCGAGACCGCTGCGGGACAGAAGGGCAATACCCTCGCGCCGGCTATCCTCGCGATAGGTCAGCACCCGGGCATGGACCGCCGCCGCCGCGCCGGACGGATCGGCCGCCGCCAGCCGGCCGAGGCCCTGACGGGCTTCATCGAAGCCGTCGGCGGTGGTCGCCAGGGTCTGGTAGAATTCGAGGGCGTAGGCGGCGGGCAGGCCGTTGGCGAACAGCTCGCGGTACCTGGCGACGGCGGCTTCCACCTTGCCGGCCCGGGCCAGGCCGCGCGCCTCCACGACACGATCGGCAAGATCGCCCTGGCGGATTGCATCGTCGAGCCGGGCGATTCTCGGGTCGCCGGGGGCCAGCTGGCGAAGCCGCGCCAGCCAGGCCCCGGCCGTGGCCACATCCTTGTCTTGCGCCGCGAACAGACCGAGGCGGAAATTCACCTCCGCATCATCGGGCGCGGCGCTGTAAACGCGCTGCAGGGCCTCGGCCGAAAGATCACGCCGGCCCTTGTCGCGCCAGAAGGCCGCCTGATCGAACAGGACGCGGGTGGCCTCGGTCAGACCGCCGACGGCCGGGCTGGCCTCCTGGGCATGAGCCGGCAGGCCGCCGCCGATCGTCAGGCCGATCGCCAGAAGCGCGAGACCGGCCCGGCCCGGATGGCGATCCCGTGGGGGCGTCGGCATCTCACGTCTCCTTCGATTGCCGCAGCCGCACCCTGGCGATGAGGCGCAGCACGACAATGATCACGACCGCGATCAGAACCACCGCGACGATCGACAATACCGTCAGCAGGAACGGGCTGTTACGGAAATACCAGCGCATTTCACCGTAAAAGCCAAGATGCCCGACCGTGTAGGTCGGACCGACGCGGAAGGACTTCGCCCCCGCGGCATCGAAGACCGCGATGTCGCCGGCGACCGCCGCGTTGATTTCGGGCACGGACAGGCCGGCCACCACCTTGGGCAGGCGCTCGGGCCGGCTGGCCAGCACCATGACCAGCGACCGTCCGCCCTCACCGCCTTCGACTTCGCGACCGACGATCCCGGCGAAATCGCCATTCGCCAGCAGCAACTGGCCCGCCTTGTCGGCGTCGTCGCTCCAGCCCTGGCCGTCGAGCAGATTGTAGACCTGTTCGATGGCCCGCCCCGACGCGATCTTCAGGCGATTGCCTTCAACCTCGATCGGGCCGTCGCCGACCAGCCGCGCCAGACCCAGCCGGTCGTCCAGACTGCCGATGACGAGCAGGTCCTTGCCGCGGGTCGCGATCAGATTGGCCGTGCCCTGCTGCAGGGTCAGCCGCAAGGGCGGAAAGCCGGTGAACTCGCCGAAACGCCCCATCAGCGTGAGGAAAGCCTGGATCTCCGACGCCTTGGGCCGGTCCGGCAGGATGGCCGCCGTCTCGCCCATGTCGGCGACCCGGGTGAAGGGAAAGCCCGCGCTGGCGAAGAAGGACAGATTGGGCATCACGGCGAAATGTTCGGCCCCGGAAATATCGATGGTCGAATCGGGGTCGATCGCCGTCTTCACCCCGGTCGGCAGGGTGCTTTCGCATTCGCCCCGCTTGTACGGGCGCAGATCGTAGAAGAACGAGAGCAGGTTGGAGCCGAAGACCTGGAACGGCGGCACCTTCACCCGGGATTCGTTCAGCACGAAGTCGTTGCTGACCAGATCGCGCACATCGTCGAGCAGGTTGGGGGCGCCGAAGGGCAACGACTTCAGATATTGGCCATTGATCGCGACGTCGAGGCGCGAACGCTGGACATCCAACCATTCGCCTCGCGGGTAGCGATAGCGCACCGTCATCGGCAGGCCTCGCTCGCTCCACACGAAGAGGTCGGGCGACGTGCGGAAAGGCACGGTCAGCGGGCCGGGGATCAGGCCGATGCCCTGCAACGAGCTGGGCTCCACCAGTTCGCCGAAGCGCACGGGGCGATCGTCGCGGATCCAGCGCGGCGCGTCATAGGCCACGCGGGCGGGAACGCTCGGGACTCCCACCACCATGCTCGTGCCGGTCAAGGCGACAGAGCCAAGGGCGAGCGTGGTCGCCGCGGCCTTCAGTTCGTCGTCGTTGCGGCCCGCGATGACCAGCAGCCGGCCGAAGGCGTCGGCGGGATTGCCCATGACCGCCAGGGTCGGCCCCGTGATCGCCGGCAGGCCAAGACCCGCCGGCAGGGCGTCGGGCGTCGCCAGCACGACGGCGTTGCCGGCCGGCAGGCCGCCGAGATTGACCGGGAAATCGGAGCCGCGAAAGCCCGCCTCGGCCGCGAAATAGGAGGCGACGATGGCGGCGGCGTGAAGCGTGCCGGTCGACGGATTGGCCGGCAGGGCGAAGGGCAGCGACAGCGACTTGCGCTCGGCGGAATCGAAGAAGGGCGCCGGCAGGGCGGCGAGATCGGCACGCTGGGGCAGCGGCTGCAGCGTGAGTTCGAGATTGCTGTCGTTGCTGATGATCGACCACAGGCTGCTGTGCACCGGGTCTTCGCATTCGGTGGTGTAATGGGCGATGACGCGAACGCCGACCCGGTTCTGGCGCACGAAGAGCGCAGGGTTGACCGGTATTTCCACCGTCAGGCCGCCCGCGTTCTGCTTCTCCAGCCGCATCGAGGCGACGACCTCGCCATTCACCAGCGCGGTCATGTGGCTGAGATCCGGCAGGAGCGACGGCGAATAGGCGATGGTGACGACGAATTTCGCGGCCGTGACCACTTCGTCGCGGCGAATGTCCAGCGGAAAGCCGACCTCCGCCTCGACCCCGAGAAGCCGCAGCGGCTCGAGCGCGCCGAGATCCTTCAGCGAGATCCGCACGGTACGGCTGCCCTGCACCGGCGGCGCCCCCACGGCGGGCATCGAGGCCGGGGCGGGTGCCGTCGGGACCGGCAGGGTCACGGCGGGCGCGGGGGCCGGGGT
>NZ_JBAQRT010000052.1:0-10175 GCF_049306435.1 Zavarzinia sp. | reverse complement strand
GGCGCCGCCCGCGTCCGCATCGCCGGCATCGAGGGCGCGCCCGGCGATGGCAACCGCGCCCTTGCCCTCGCGCTCGAACAGGATCTCGCGCGGCGCGGCCTCGTGATCGCCGATGGGGAAGCGGCGGGGGCGTTCGTCGTCCGCGGCAAGGTCGAGGTCGAGCGCCGGGACACCCGGGACCATGTCGTCCTGCTGTGGCAGGTCTCGGGACCTACAGGCGCCGGCACCGCCACCATCCGCCAGGAAAACGACGTGCCGGCCGGCGCCCTCGACGGCAAATGGGGCCTGATCGCCCCCGCCGCCGCCAGCGGCGGCGCCGACGGCATCACCGAAGCCATCGCCGCCTTCACCGCGCGCGGCCGGTGAGGCGGGCCTCATCGCGCGGCACGGAAGCGGGTGGCGGTCAACGCGGGCGCCTGACGAAGGCATGCTGCCCGGCGGCGACCCCGATCGCGACGAGCATCAAGCCGCCGGCCAGCAGGAAGGTCAGCCGCATCCCCGTAGCGATCGCGGCGGGAGCCGCGTGGGCGAAATCCGCCGTCCCGACACCGAAGGCGAAGACGGCGCCCATGACGGATGCGCCCGAGATCAGGCCGATATTGCGCGACAGGCCGAGCAACCCCGAGACCGTTCCGCGCCGATCCCCCGGCACATCCGCCAGCATGGCCGTGTTGTTGGCGGCCTGGAAAAGCTGATAGCCCGGCGTCAGGACCAGAATGGCCAGCACATAACCGGTCACGCCGATCAGATTCGGCAGGATCGCCAGCAGGAAGGCTCCCGCGGCGAGGAGAGCGAGCCCGATGGCCAGCGCGCGGCCGCTACCCCTGGAATCGACGAGTCGGCCGGAGGGAACGCCGCTGAAGATGGATATGACGGGGCCGATCGCCATGACGAAGCCCACCAACGCCTCCTTCAGGCCGAGACCGAGGCCGAGATAGAAAGGCCCGACCACCAGCGTCGTCATCATGACGGCGGCGACCAGAAGGTTGACGAGCAGACCGGGGGCGAGGCGCCTGTTCAGCATGGACCACAGGCTTTGGACAGGCGCGTTCCCCTTGCGACGCACATCCGGCAATGTCGCGACGGCGAGCCCCAGGGCGATGATCGCCAACGGCGGCTGCACCCAGAAGATGCCGCGCCATCCCGTCATCGGGATCAGCAGCCCCCCGATCGACGGACCCAGCGCGGTCCCCAGCGCCGACACGGTGCCGAGCAACCCCATGGCTCGCCCCATGCGCGCCTCGCTCGCCGTCTGGCGCATCAGGGCCATGGGCAGCGTCATCAGGAAGGCCGCGCCGGTGCCTTGAAGCGCCCTGGACGCGATCAGGAACCGCAGGTCGGTCGCCAGGCCGCACAAGGCCGAGGCGACCGCGAACACTCCAAGGCCCGCCACGAGCATGGGTTTCAATCCGTGCCGGTCGCCGAGCCGGCCGGCGAAGACGACCGAGATCGTCAGGGCCGCGAGATAGGCGACGACGACCGCCTGAACCTGCGCGAAGGGCGCGGAAAACGCGGCGGCCAGGGTCGGCAGCGCGATATTGGCGATACTGGTTCCCAGCGACGCCAGCAGCATCGACAAGGCCAGCGTGACCGTGATTCCGGAATTCATCCGCTTCGATGGGAAAGTTTTCGCCTGTTCCATCCTGTTGTCCTCTTGCCTGATCTTCAGTCCGGGCGCAGGCTGCCACTTCAAGCCGACTTGAGGTCAAGCGTGAAATTCCTGGATATCGGAGAGGTTTCGGCAAGGAGCGGGATCAGGCCTTCGGCGCTGCGCTATTACGAGGAGGCCGGGCTGATTTCCTCGGTATCGCGGCATGGCTTGCGCCGGCAGTTCGCGCCCGAGGTGCTGTTGCAACTCAAGCTGATCGCGATGGGTAAAGCGGCGGGATTCTCGCTCGATGAAATCGCCGGAATGTTCGGGGCGAATGGTCTGCCGGACCTGCCGCGCGCCACTTTCCATCAGAAGGCCGACGAGATCGACCGGCAGATCCGGGAGTTGACGGTCCTCAGCGACACGCTGCGCCATGTCGCCGACTGCCCGGCGCCCTCGCACATGGAATGCCCGACCTTCCGGCGGCTGGTCGACGCCGCGGGCAAACCCGGTGGCACCACCGGAAACGCGAAAAAATCGAAACCGCGTCTCGTCTCGAGATAGCGAGGCGCATGTCGCGTATCAGCGCGAGCCTCTTCGGGTTGCTTCCGGCGATCTGATCTTGGCGGGGCGGCGATCGAGGCCAGTCCCCTCTGTTAGGCGCTGCTTTGGATGAGCACGCTGGGGATCCGGGATTTGCCGGGATATGCGGGGACCAGGTGGGATGCCACCGGTAATTTCCCCTTATAGATCAACGCATTCAGAAAAAATTTGTCCGCCGCCGCCGTGTGCTCAAGCAAAACGTCGCGCCGTTTTGAAAATGGGCTGCTGGATTGGCTTATGGAGCGATCTGCCGAGCCTCAAGCTCCCTGATCAGCTCTTTCATCTCGCGAAGAACGCGCTCCTGCTGCCCCAGGCGGTCTATTCCGTCGCCAGATAAAATAGTGAACACAACGTCATTCTCGCCAGTATCTGAATTATAGGTGGCGAATGAATCGCATTGCCACACCCGGCGAATCGGTACTCCATACTCATTGCTAGCGTCAAAAACGACAGAAAAATAATGGTGAACCTTGTCTCCAATAATATTGGCCGGCGCAGCAGAGGAAAATTGCACGTATTTTATTGTGGCGGGAGCAATGAGGTATAGCTCTACGGTGTCCTTGCACTGCCTCTCGAATGGTGAGGGGGGCGACACCGGGTCTGCGACAGCGCAGCCAATGAATATGAAAAAGAAAAATGAGATATACTTAATCGCGTTCATGTTTGAGGCTCCATCTATAAATGAAAGCGGGGCTAGGTCCTAGCCTATATTTTTCCCGCTCCACACGACTTGCCCTATGATCTGGATTTCGGCCTGGCTGTCGGGAGCGATCTCCTCAGCAGGGTATTCCTTGTTGTCGGAGATTAGCACGATGCCGCCCTTCACCGGGCGATGAATGCGCTTGACGATCAGCTGGCCGTCGACGTTCAGGGCGTAAATCTTGCCGTTCGCGAGACGATCATCGGTCGTGTCGATCAGCAGTTCGGCACCTTCGCCGATCGTCGGGGCCATGCTGTCGCCCTCGGCCAGGGCCTTGATGATATTCTTGGGGTTCCGGCCGGTTGCCCTGCGCACCCAATCTTCCGGGAGCGTAAGCCATTGTTTATCTTCAGGATCCGGTGGGAGACGCCCCTTACCGGCCGAAAACCTCGCATCATAAACAGGCAGATCAACCATCTGGGGACCTAATGTTTGTGCCTGCGTAAGCGTAGAGCTTTGGCCGGCTGACGCTGTGCCGGTGATCAGCCACTCCATGTTGCAGCCAATTTCGGCTAGCTGGGCGATGACGGGCGCCTTCAGGTCGGTCTCGTCGCTTTCATAGCGGCTCAGCGTCCTCTGTGTTGTCCCAATGATGGTTGCGAATTCATCCTGGGGCATCCCCTTGGCTTCCCGGAATTGCTTTAGCCGCGATCCAATAGACATTTTTGTCATTTGCGGACCTCGCTGCGAAAGATTGATTCGCGATGCACAGCCTGTTTCGCGACGCCAAATTCGGCTGAATTTCCTAGTGTTATCAATGATCTAGGCGAATTCCCCCCGGCTCCAGCCGAATTCGGCGTCGCGAAAAGACATTTATGTCTTGAAATGCCATTTATGGCGCGGCAATCTCCTTGGCATGACAAGAAAGCGTCCAAGGCTAGACATCCCCAAAAAGCCCGCCGAAAGGCGGGCGTGGATCCAGTATCGCCTCCGGCTCATCGGCTCGAACTTCCGCGCCTTGGGGCGGCAGTTGGGCGTCAGCCAGCAGGCGGTGTCTTACGCAGCGGCGGGTTACCCCTCACTGGCCATTGAGCAGGCGATCGCCAAGGCGATCGGCGTCCCTCACCAGGAGCTGTTCCCTGAACATTTCGACGAGGCCGGGGGGCGCATTCCCCTTGCCCGTACAAGGCAACGCAAGCCTACCCACGCGGCGTCGCAGCGCAATGTCGAAAGTTCGGAGGCCGCCTGACATGGGAAGCAATCGGAACGGGAAGCCTCTACCAGTCGCCCTCGAAGCGCCGGGACCTCTTGACCGGAGCGATCGAGGCGCTCGCAGCCTTCCGGCTACCAGGAATGAGGACCTCCGCCTTACACCGGGCGCATTTCAGGGTGTCATGGGCCGGCCCTTGCTCCGCAAGCTGGAGTACCGACTTCTCGGCGCGGTCGAAGCAGTTTGCACACAGGTAGGGGCTCGGATTTTCCTGGGCATGTGCCGCTGCCGATTTGTGCGCATACGCGAACGAATTCGGTCCGATCGCGCGAAGCTCGTAGTCCTTCGCTTCCAGCTTAAAATCAATCAGGCGGCTGCGTTCTTTTTCGAGCTCGCGGCAACGGTCGGCGAGCGCCGCAATCGCATCCTTCGTCGCGCGCAGGTTATCAGTCATTTCGTCGATCGAGGCCTCGATCTTGCGCTGAGTGTCCCGGTCGAGCCTGCCGATGAATGCTCGGATAGTTTCCCGGCTCGTCTTGAAAACAGCGGCGGCACCTTCGACGACCGCCAACGCGGAAGCGACTTCGGCGAGTTCCATTCCGATACCTCCCCTGATGAGGGGGAAAGTGTAGCGCAGCGGCAGGCCAGTGCCGAGTCCGGGGAGACGCGCTGAATGGCGGCGCGGCGGCATCGCGACCCTCGGCAGGGCGACCTGCTGGGCTGGGAGCCGCCGGCCCTGGTCGAGCGCTACGACGAGCGGCGGGTGAGGGCAGGATCGCTGCGCGGTCAGATCGCGCGGGCCGTGGCCGAAACCCTGACAGACAGCGAGCAGGATCGGGATGAGATCGCCCGCCGCATGTCGGACTACCTGGGCGAGGACGTGTCTCGATCCATGCTGGACGCTTACGCGAGCCAGGCCAAAGAAGAACACACTATCAGCTACATCCGGCTGATCGCCCTGGTCGAGGTGACGGGCGATCCCCGGCCGCTGCAGCTCGCCGCCGAGCTGACGGGACGGGCTGTGATCGAAGGTCGCTATGTCCACGCCATCCGCGCGGAAATAATCCGTGAGAAGCGCGAACAGCTCGACCGCGAGGAGAAGTCCGCCCGCCGCCTCTGGAAGGGGGCGCGGCGATGAGGCCCGGCCAGGTCACCATCGGGCATATTGCCGAGGCCCTCAACCTCAGCAAGCGAGCTGCTGAAATACGCGCCCAAGCCGGCTGGCCTTATGTCGAGAGGGTGCTCCCCTCTGGTGGCCGCCGTCGTCTCTACGCGGTCACCGACCTTCCCCGCGAGGTCCAGGACGCTCTGTCCCGTCACCAGCTGGAGCTGGTGAGGGCCGACCTGCGCGCCAAGGGCGTGATCAAGGACGAGGCGGCGGCCCCGGCACCGGCGGCGATCGTCGCGGCCGAGAAGGTCGCCCAGGGCACCAAGGCCGATGCCCGCCGCGACGGGCGGATCGAGGTTTACCAGGCTTATATCGCGTACCGGCTGGCGGCAGGGGCATCAGACCGGCAGGCGATGCCGTCGTTCGCTGCGCTCTACGTCATGGCGGCCCAGGCGACAAAGGCCGGGGTGATCGCAAACGGTCTGCCCGAGGCTATTTCGAGCCTGCATAAATGGGTGTTCGAGGCGCAGCCGAGGCTGTCGGTGGCGACGCTGCGGCGGATCGCCGAGGCGGTGAAGAAGGGCGAAATCGGCGCGCTGTCTGGCCGCTACGGCGGGCGGAAGGACACGGGCGTGCTGGATCGCGCCTTCGGGGGCCGGGCGGTCGAGGTCATCCTCGCCCTGTTGAGCAAGAGCGATCACCTGTCGG
The DNA here is from genome assembly GCF_049306435.1 of Zavarzinia sp. NCBI lineage: Bacteria > Pseudomonadati > Pseudomonadota > Alphaproteobacteria > Rhodospirillales > Zavarziniaceae > Zavarzinia > Zavarzinia sp. The sequence continues at coordinate 4,315 of NZ_JBAQRT010000052.1, read as the reverse complement.
CCGGCGCGATCCGCACGCAGCTGCGCGGCAATCTGGGCGAGGAGGCGATCCTGCCCGACGGCGAGGTCGTGCCCTGGCCCTCGGAGAGGCGCATTCAGGACTGGGTCTCGAAAGCCAAGGTCAAATTCGCCGACGTGCTGATGTCGATGAAAAACCCTGACGCCTGGCGAAGCAGATACGAATTCGCCTTCGGCGAGCAGGCGGTCGGGGAAGGCCTCAACGATATCTGGCAAATCGACGCCTCGCCGGCCGACGTCCTGCTGGTCGACGGCCGGCATAGCATCTACGTCCTGGTGGACCTCTGGTCGCGCCGGATCATGGCGCTCGTTACCCGCACGCCGCGCGCTGCGGCGGTTGTCGCGCTCCAGCGAAGAGGGATGCTCGAATGGGGCGGCCCCCGCAAGGTTAAGACCGACAACGGCTCGGATTTCGTCGCGACCCGTGTCAAAGGCGTGATGCTCGCGCTCAAGATCGTCTACGAGCAGTCGCGGGCCTTCAGCCCGACCGAAAAAGGCCACGTGGAGCGTCACGTCGGGACCGTGCAGCACATGTTCATGCCGCTGCAACCCGGCTTCATTGGCCACGATGTGACCGACCAGCAAGCGATCCGCAGCCGGCGAGCCTTTGCCGATCGCCTTGGCGAGACCGATGCCGACGCCTTCTGCGTCGAGCTCACCGGCGAGGAGTTACAGCGGCGCCTGGACGCCTGGTGCGTCAACGACTACGCGCAGCGCCCCCACGCCGGCCTCGACGGCCAGAGCCCAGCCGAGCGTGCACGAAGTTACGCCGGCGAGATCCGCCGCATCGCTGATCCCCGCGCCCTCGACCTGCTGCTGATGGATCTGCCCTCGAACGGGGGGTATCGCACCGTCACGAAAAAGGGCGTGGCGGCCGAAAAGGCGAGCTTCTGGGGGCCGGGCCTGGTCGTGGGGGACAGGGTGCGTGTCCGCCTCGACCCGACAGATATGGGCCGAATTTACGTCTATACGGCCGACGATGATGCCTTCATTTGCGTGGCCGAAAATCCCGAGCGGCTAGGCATTTCCCGGGCGGCCGTCGCGGCCAAGGCCAAGGCCGATCAGCGCGCAGAGACCGGCAGATTGCGGAAGCAGCTCAAATCCGTGGCCCGCCGCCTCCGGCCCCTGCACGAGGTCGCGGCCGAGATGGCCCGCGATGCCCTGCCGCCGGTCCTAGAGTTTCCGCGCTCCACCGAGGCTTACACCACGCCGGCCCTACAGGCCGCCGCCGAGGCAGCAGGCAGCGAGCGGCCGATGCCGGTGGCGCCAGCCCCGGAAGGCCCTCGCGCGCCCGCACAGATCATCACTCTCGGCAAGTCGCCCTCGGCCCTGGAGGCCGAGAAAGAGGCCAAGGCCGCGCGCCTCGCCCGCTGGAAAGGGCTCGACGCCCGCATCAAGGGTGGCGAGACCCTGAGCGTCGACGACGCCCATTGGCACGCGGCTTATGGCCAGCACGCAGAAGTGAGGGCCGTCCTGAATATCGAGAAATGGAGGGCGAAGGCGGGAAGCCGGCCCGCATGAATAACCCCGCCAGGCGGCAACCGGGCGGGGCTGGGTACTTGAAACTTAGGAGAGCTGGATAATGGCACGTAACGAACTGATCGGCAAGCCGGCGGCGGCGATGTTGCACAATGTTCACGGGCTGCTCGAAGCCATCGAGCGGCTGCGCGGACGCAAAGACCACTTGCCCGGGCTCGGCTGCATGTATGGCCCCTCGGGGTATGGCAAGACCTATGCATGTGCCACGGCCGCCGCGATCGCCGGCGCCGTCCATGTCGAGGCGAAGGAGCACTGGGGTAAGCGCGAGTTCGTCCGCGCGGTCGCCACGGCCCTCGGCATCCCGCAGGGTCGGACCATCGCCGACACGGTGGATGCGATCGGCGACCACATGCGGGATTACCAGCCGGTGCTGCTGCTCGACGAGGCCGACATCCTCGTCAGGAAGGGCATGATCGAATACGCCCGGACCTTCCACATGATGTCCGAGGCGCCGGTCATCCTGATCGGCGAAGAGACGCTGCCGCGTGAGCTGAAGCGGTACGAGCGCATCCACAACCGCATCCTGAAAGGGGCCTGGGTGCCGGCCCAGGCAGCATCGCTGGCCGATGCCCGCCAGCTGGCCGAGATGTTCGTCGACGCCTGCCAGATCGACGACGATCTGCTGGCCCTTGTCGTCTCGGCGGCCCGGGGAGTGATCCGCCGCATCGTCACCAACCTCGAAGAGATCGAGCAGGCGGCTATCGCCGAAGGTCGGTCGACCGCCGACCGTGCCTGGTGGGGTAACCGCGGCCTCGACACCGGCGATGCGCCGGCCCGGAGGCCGTGATGGTGCCCGCCATGCTCATCAAGCCGAACGGGGGCCGGAAGAGCCCGGCCGCCATGGCGGCGGCGGGGCGCGGGCTGGCCCGCGACATCATGTGGGCGAAAATCCGCGAGCTCCGCTCATTCTCGCTGGAGGATGTAGCGGCACCGGCCCGGCTGGAGCCATCGTCGGCCCGGCATTATGCGACCTGTCTGGTGGCGGCCGGCATCCTGCGATCCTATAAGGCGGCGCGGGGCGAGCCGACGTGCTACGCGCTGATATACGACCCGGGGAAGCGGACGCCGCGCGTCGACATCGAGGGCAAGCCCGTCACCCAGGGCAATGCCCGTGCCGCCGCCTGGCGGGCCATGAAGTCGCTCAAGGTCTTCACGCTCCGCGACCTCCATGTGACCTCTGGTATCTCGGAAATCGACGCCAAGTCGTATCTCCAATATCTGGTCAAGGCGGGCTATGTCGCCTTCCGGGTGAGGGGCGCGGGCAAGAAACCGTCGATCTATCGCTTTGTCGAGGCGGCATGGCGTGGGCCTCTGCCGCCCCAGGTCACGCGGATCAAGGTCGTCTTCGACCCGAACGTCGGCGAAGTGACGTGGCCGCTCGCGAACCAGGCCGAGGTTGATCTGGGGGGCGAGGCATGAATGCGCGTGTCAACCGCCGGACCTATGTCGACGAGGCTCGTGCCGCTTGGGGCGGGGCGCCGGAGGCGTGGATCGTGGCCCTCGCCGAGTGCGCTGATCGCGATGGCGTCAAGGCCGTGGCGGTCGCTACCGACTATTCGGCGACGACGGTCTACGAGGTCATCCGCGCCCAATACAAGGGCTCGCTCGCCAACGTCGAGGCCGCCGTCCGGGCCGCGCTGATGCGTGATTTCGTGGCCTGCCCCGTCCTCGGCCAGATCAGCGGCGCCGCCTGCCTGCAGGCGCAGGGCCGGAAGGCCCGCCCCGTCAACAGCACCCAAGTCAAGCTGGCCCGGCGCTGCCCGGCCTGCGCCTACAGAAAGGGACAGTGATGGTTACGGAAGATATTCAGGCTCTCGTCGCGGCGGTATCGCCCGGCCATCCGGCTTGCTGGCACGCCGGGATGGACCACCAGGCGGTCGCCATCCTGCGGGAAAGGCTCCAGGTGCTGGCCCGCGATGTGGGCGCCCTTGAGGCCCGGCCCGTGCCGGATCACTTCACCGGCTCGATGCCCCGTGACCTCGCCGCGCTGGACGGCAAGGTGATCACCATGGCCGAGGTCGTGGCCCGGGCGCGCGCCCGCCGCAAGGGCGTGATCGTGCACCTTGTCCCGATCGAGGATGGTGAAGGGGGGGCGGCATGACCAAGCCCGCGACCCTCATCTCGGTCCATCCCGGCGGTCAGGTCATGTGGGGGCGGACGCCCCCGGCGGGTGCCCTGGTGATCGCCAGCGCCGCCCTCTATCGGGATGCCCGGTCGGCCGTTCAGGCGGCGGCGCGCCACGCAAAGGACGGCAAGCGTTACTTCGCCTCGGGTGTGCCCGAGGCCGACAACGAGCAACAGGCCATGGCCGCCGTGCTCGCCTGGCGCGACTGGCTGTGCAAGCGCCCCGGCTTGACCCCCATCGATCCCCCCTATGTGCAGACAGGAGGCGCGGCATGAGCGCGACCAAGGCCGCTGTGATGCGGGGCTACTACGTGGCGGCCGGCCAGGCGTTGAGCGACGCCCTCGCCAAGGTCGAGGGCGCCGACCAGCTGACCGCGTGGGACCAGCTGGTGATCATGAGCCGGATGCTGGGCCACGCCGTGGGCGACAACTTCGGCGCGGAGCACCGCGAGCAGGCCCTCGAAAGCGTGCTCCAGATCGTGCGGGCGGGCTGCAAGGATGCCGCCACGGCCCCTCTCGCCCCGGGAGGCGCGGCATGAGCGCGGGGTGGATCGAGCCGGGCGATATCGTGCTCGTGCGGGGCTACGGCCGCGCCATCGTCGAGGCGCGCGCCGGGGTCTGCCAGTCCTGCCCGC
>NZ_JBAQRT010000051.1:0-5510 GCF_049306435.1 Zavarzinia sp. | reverse complement strand
GCCATCGCCGTCGGCCGGGCAGCGCTGGCGGACGAGGAATGGCGCCGCGCGGCGGCCGATTGGACCGCGAGCACGGCGGCCCGGCTCGATGCCCTGATGACCGGCGCCGGCTTTTCGGTCGAGGGCGGCTGCCGGCTGTTCCGCCTCTATGCCTGCAAGGACGCGGCGGCCTGGTTCGAGCGTCTGGCCCGGGCCGGCATCCTGACCCGGCCCTTTGCCTGGCGCCCCGATATCCTCCGCCTCGGCCTGCTGGCCGGGGACGCCGATTTCGACCGGCTGGCGGCGGCGCTGTCATGACCGCGCCCCCCGTCTTCGATGCCGCCTTCCGCGCCCAGTTCGAGACCCTGCTGCGCTGGCGCCGCGATGTCCGCCGCTTCCGCGCCGAGCCGCTGGCGGAGGGGTTGCTCGACGAATTGCTGCTGCTCGGCGATCTCGCGCCCTCGGTCGGCAACAGCCAGCCCTGGCGCTTCGTCACCGTGGACGAGCCGGCGCGGCGCGCCGCGGTGATCGCCAATTTCGAGCGGGCGAACGCGGAAGCCCTCGCCGACTACGCCGGGGAACGGGCAGCGCTCTATGCAAGGCTGAAACTCTCGGGCCTGCGCGAGGCGCCGGTCCATCTCGCCGTCTTCGCCGATCTTCATCCCCAGCAGGGGGCCGGCCTCGGCCGGCGCACCATGCCCGAAACCATCGAGCATTCGGCGACCACGGCGGTCCATACCCTGTGGCTCGCGGCGCGGGCCCATGGCGTCGGCCTCGGCTGGGTGTCGATTCTCGATCCCGACACGATCAACGCCGATCTCGACTGCCCGGCCGACTGGCATCTGATCGCCTATCTCTGCATCGGCTATCCGGTCGAGGAGCATGAGGACGCGGAACTGGCCCGCCTCGGCTGGCAGGCCCGCAGCCCCCTGTCGGAGCGTCTGTTCCGCCGCTGATCCCGCAGGGGCAGCAACAGGATTGACATCGACCGCCGATCACGCTTCAACTGCGCCTGCTTTGGCGGTTCCTTCGGGATGAAAAGGGAACACGGAAGGCACCTGTCGGTGCTCCACCGTGGCTGTCCCCGCAACTGTGAGCGGCGAGCCTCGCATCAGAGGTCACTGGCGTTACTGCCGGGAAGACGATGCGACGGCCATAACCCGCGAGCCAGGAGACCTGCCGCCAAGGGCATCACTCAACCAGGGGCCGGGAGAGCTTTTGGTGCGGAAAACCGCTGCGGTGATGCGTCTTGGACGTTGTCGCGGCGGGTCGGCCGCTCCCTTCGAAGGGAGCCCCCGCGTGGCATCGTCCGTTTCTGGACGAGCCGGGAAACCGGCACCGTGGGGTTGGGCATGATCTGCATTCGCAAGACGTTACTTCTTTCCGTTTCCGTTTTCGCCCTTGGGCTTGGCGCGGCCCATGCCGAAGAGGCCGAAGCCTTGCCCGAAGTTTCGGTGACCGCCAACCGGGGCGAGGCGACGCCGCTGACCGAGGTCGGCAGCGCGGTCTCCATCATCACGGCCGAGGAGATCGAGGCGAAACAGATCCGCGTCGTCTCGGACGCGCTGCGTCTCATTCCCGGCGTCGCGGTCAGCCGGCACGGCAGTTTCGGCAATCAGACCACGGTTCGCCTGCGCGGTTCGGAAAGCAACCAGACCCTGGTGCTGATCGACGGCGTCGCCGTGAACAATCCGGCTTCCAGTTCCGAATTCGATTTCGGCCATCTGATGGCCCAGGATATCGAGCGGATCGAAGTGCTGCGCGGGCCGCAGAGCGCGCTCTACGGCTCCGACGCGGTGGGCGGCGTGATCAATATCGTCACCAAGAAGGGCGAGCCGGGCTCGGGTGTGACCATCAGCGCCGAGGGTGGCAGCATGAACACCTACGCTTCCTCGGTCTCGGCTCATGCGGCGGGCGATGGTTTCAGCATCCGCGCCGGGGCCTCGGGCTTTTCCACCACCGGCACCTCCTCGGCCTCGAAATGGCGCGGCAACAGCGAGGAGGACGGTTTCCGCAGCCTCTCGTCCTTCGTCAACGCCAGCTACGATCCGTCCAAGCTCTATGGCTTCGATGTCGTGTTCCGCAACACGGATTACCGCAGCGAATACGACGACACGCCGCCACCCTTCTACACGCTGGCCGACTGGCCCTCGGTCGCCGATGGCACCGAGACCTTCGCCCGGGGCCAGGCCCGGCTCGCCCTGCTCGACGGCCGCTGGACCCAACGTCTCGGCGTCAGCCATTTCCGCAATGATGTCGATTACACCGCGCCCGGCCTGTGGCCGGATTCGACACTGTGGGGCGAGACGACGAAATACGATTATCAGAGCAACCTGAGCTTCGATACCGGCAGCGATCTTTCCCACACCGTCACCGCCGCCATCGAATATCAGCACGACGAGATCGACAGCTACGTCCAGCAGGATATGGCCCAGACCTCCTATGTCGCGCAGTATCAGCTCGCCCTGTTCGACGCGCTGTCGCTGACGGGTGCGCTGCGCCGCGATGCCAACGACAAGTTCGAGGACGCGACGACCTACCGCCTGACCGCGGCCTATGATATCGCGGCGACCGGCACCAAGCTGCGCACGTCCTATGGCACCGGGGTGAAGAACCCGACCATCAACGAGCTTTACGGTTACGGCGGCAGTTACATCGGCAATCCGAACCTGCAGCCGGAAAAGGCCAAGGGCTGGGATGTCGGCCTCGACCAGATGCTGTTCGGCGACCGCCTGAGCTTCGGCCTGACCTATTTCGACCAGCGCATCAGCAACGAGATCACCACGGTCTATCTCTATGACCCGTTCACCGGCATCTTCCTGGGCAGCACGCCCCAGAACGATCCCGCGACCTCGCGCCATCGCGGCATCGAGGTCGAGGCGACCTTGGAGCCGGTGAAGAACCTCAGCCTGCGCGCCGCCTATACCTATACCCATTCCCACGACGCCAACCGTGCCGCGCCCGAAATCCTGCAGCCGGTGCATCAGGGCAGTTTCGACATCGGTTACCGCTTCCTCGACGAGAAGGCGCAGGTGAACCTCGGCATCGTCGTCAACAGCGACACGACCGATATCGACTATGCGACCTATACGACCCAGAACCTCGGCAGCTATACGCTGGTGAACCTCGCCGGGTCCTACGATGTGCTCGACAATGTGCAGCTCTACGCGCGGGTCGAGAATCTGGGCGATGCGCAATACGAGGAAGCCTGGAATTACGGCAGCACCGGCCGCGCCGCCTATGCCGGCGTGAAGGCGGATTTCTGAGGTCGTGATGAGGCGTCCCCTTCCTTCATTCCCGTCATTCCGGCGAAGGCCGGAATCTCGTCGGGGAAGGGGCGTCTTCGGCTTGCCTCTCGCCGCCGTCCTGCTGTTCTGTGCGCCGGCTGGCGCCGCGCCCGCCCGCATCGCTTCGATGAATCTCTGCACCGACGAGCTGGTGTTGCAGCTCGCCGATCTCGACCGGGTGGTGTCCGTCTCCTATCTCTCGCGCGATCCCGGCGGCTCCAATGTCGCCGCGCTCGCCGAACAGGTTCCGGTGAACCATGGTCTTGCCGAGGAAATCCTGGCGGCGCGGCCCGATATCGTCTTCGCCGGCATCTATACCTCGCAGGCGACGGTCGCCCTGCTCAAGCAGGCGGGCATGCGGGTCGTCGCCTTCGACGCGCCGGTGAGTTTCGAGGCGGTGACGGCGCAGATCCGCGAGGTCGCCGAACTCGTCGGCCGGCCGGAGCGGGGCGAAGCCATGATCGCCGACATGGACCGGCGCCTCGCCGTCCTACAGCCGGCGCCCCGGCCCCTGCGCGCGCTGGTGCTGCGGCCGAACGGCTTTACCGTGGGCGGCGGCTCCCTGGTCGATACCTTGATCCGGCGGGCCGGGCTCGCCAATCTGGGGGCCGATCCCGCCCTCTCGACCTATCGCGAAATGCCCCTCGAAGCCCTGGTGCTGGCGAAGCCCGATCTCGTCATCCTCGACGAGGAGGAAGTGCCGGCCCCCGCCCTTGCCTATGACGTGCTGCGTCATCCGGTGCTGCGCCACATGCCGTACCGGATAACGGTGACGGGCCTGCCGTCGCGCCTGTGGACCTGCGCCGGCCCGGCCATCGTCGACGCGGTGGCGGCCCTCGCCCGTGCCGGCGGGCAGATCGAAGGCACGCCATGACCCGGTTACGCGAGCCGCCCTATGCCCTGCTGGCGGGCCTGCTCGCCCTCGCCATGCTGGCGCTGATGGCGGTGTCTGTCGCCATCGGCTATGCCCCCTTCGATCTGTCGGCCGCCGTCGACGATGTAATCGCCGGGCGGGAGACGCTGCCGGCGGTGATCCTGACCGAGCTTCGCCTGCCCCGCGCCCTCATGGGCGCGATGACCGGTTTCACCCTTGGTCTTGCCGGGGCGGCCATGCAGGGCTTGCTGCGCAATCCGCTGGCGGAGCCGGGGGTGATCGGCGTCTCCAGCGCCGCCGCGCTCGGCGCCGTGCTCGTGTTCTATTCCGGGCTTGCGGGCAGTTTCGGCCTCGCGCTGCCGCTGGGCGGCATCGCCGGGGCGCTGGTCGCGACCGTGCTGCTCTATGTCCTCGTCGGTCGGGGGGCAGGGACCACCACCCTCGTCCTCGCCGGGGTCGCGGTTTCCGCCTTCGCCGGGGCCTTGACCGCGCTCGCCCTCAATCTCTCGCCCAATCCCTATGCCGTCGTGGAGATTACCTTCTGGCTGATGGGCTCCCTGACTGACCGCAGCATGGACCATGTCGTGCTGGCGCTGCCCCTGATGGCGGCGGGCTGGGCCTTGCTGCTGTCGTCCGGGCGGGCGCTGGACGGGCTGTCGCTGGGCGACGACACGGCGGCCAGCATGGGCTTCGACCTGCCGCGCCTGCGCCTGAAGCTGGTCGCCGGGGCCGCGCTCTCGGTCGGGGCGGCGGTGGCGGTGACCGGGGCCATCGGTTTCGTCGGCCTCGTCGTGCCCCATGTGCTGCGGCCCTTCGTCGGCCATCGGCCGGGGCGGCTGTTGCTGGTCTCCGGCCTTGGCGGCGCGGTCCTGCTGCTCGCGGCGGATATCGGCGTTCGCCTCATCGGCATCCAGCCCGAGCTGAAATTGGGGGTGGTGACCGCCGTCGTCGGCGCGCCCTTCCTGTTCTCCCTCATCTACCGTCTGCGGCGGGAGGGGGCGTGATGCGGATCGAAGCCAGGGGCCTGAGCTGCCGGGTGGGCGATACCCTGCTGCTGCGCGATGTCGACCTTGCCTTCGGGGCCGGCGAAATGGTCGGGCTGATCGGGCCGAATGGCGCCGGCAAGACCACGCTGCTGCGCCATCTGGCCGGTCTCGCGGTGCCGGCGGCGGGCAGCGTCACCTATGACGGGCAGAGCCTGCGCGGCCTCGGCCGGGCCAGGCTCGCCCGCCGCCTCGCCTATCTTGCCCAGGATGCCGAGGCGCAATGGCCGATCCGGGTCGACCAACTGGTCCGTCTCGGCCGGCTGCCGCATCGAAGGCCGCTGGCGGGCGAATCGGCGGCGGACCGGGCCGCGGTCGCCCGCGCCC
>NZ_JBAQRT010000050.1:0-2968 GCF_049306435.1 Zavarzinia sp. | reverse complement strand
GTTGCCGCGGGCTTGGCCGCCGCCGGGGCGGAAGCCGCCGCCGTCGCCGTCTCGTCGATCGCGCCGATGATCTGGCCGATGGTCACGGTGTCACCAGGCTTTGCGTCGACGCGGAGGATCACGCCGTCCGCCGGCGCGTTCACCTCGACCGCGACCTTGTCGGTTTCGAGTTCCACCAGCGGCTCGTCGCGCTTCACCGCTTCGCCGACATTGCGGAACCACTTGCCGATGGTGGCCTCGGTCACGCTTTCGCCGAGCGTCGGCACCTTCAGTTCGATCGTCATTCTGTTGCCTCTTCGGCGTTCCTGAAGTCCAAGGTTCGGTCAGACCGACAGGGCGTCGTTGACCAGTTTGTTCTGTTCTTCCACATGCTTGCGCAGGAGGCCGGTCGCCGGCGAGGCGGCGGCGGCACGGCCGGCGTATTTGGCGCGGCCGGGCTTGCTCTTGGCCTTGCCGATCACCCATTCCAGCCAGGGTTCGACATGGAACCAGGCCCCCATGTTCTTGGGCTCCTCCTGGCACCAGACCACATCCGCCTTGGGGAAGCGCTGGATCAGGTTGACCAGGGTCTTGGCCGGGAAGGGATAAAGCTGCTCGACGCGGCCGATGTAGACATCATGGATGCCCTGCTTCTCGCGCTCGGCCAGCAGATCGTAATAGACCTTGCCGGTGCACAGGACGACGCGCTTGATCGCCCCGTCCTTGGCCAGACGGAAGTCGCCGGTGATCTTGGGGAAATCGCCCGCGGGATCGAAATCATCTTCCAGCACGCGGTGGAACGAGGTGCCGGGACCCATTTCCGCCAGCGACGAGACCGCCTTCGGGTGACGCAGCAGCGATTTCGGCGTCATCAGGATCAGCGGCTTGCGGAACTTGCGATGGATCTGACGGCGCAGGATGTGGAAGTAGTTGGCCGGCGTCGTGCAGTTCGCGACCTGCATGTTGTCTTCGGCGCAGAGCTGGAGATAGCGCTCGAGCCGGGCCGAGGAATGCTCCGGCCCCTGGCCCTCATAGCCGTGGGGCAGCAGGCAGACGAGGCCCGACATGCGCAGCCACTTCGATTCGCCCGAGGCGATGAACTGGTCGAACACCACCTGGGCGCCATTGGCGAAATCGCCGAACTGGGCTTCCCACAGGACGAGCGCATTCGGCTCGGCCATCGAGTAGCCATATTCGAAACCAAGGACCGCCGCTTCCGACAGCATCGAGTCGTGCACCTCGAAGGCCGAGGCTTCGGCGCCAAGATTCTGCAGCGGCAGGTAACGCTCTTCCTTGCCCTGATCGACCCAGACCGCGTGGCGCTGCGAGAAGGTGCCACGGCCCGAGTCCTGGCCGGACAGGCGGACGTGGATGCCTTCCCTCAGCAGGGTACCGAAGGCCAGCGCCTCGGCGGTCGCCCAGTCGAAGCCCTCGCCGGTCTCGAACATCTTGCGCTTGGCGTCGAGCACGCGGCGCAGGGTGCGGTGGGGCGAGAAGCCCTCCGGGATCGTGGTCAGGACGTCGCCGATTTCCTTCAGAGTCTTCATCGACTCGTCGGTCTCGCCACGGCGCACGTCACCCCGGGCGACGGTCAGGCCGGCCCAGCGACCTTCCAGCCAGTCGGCCTTGTTGGACTTGAAGCTCTTGGAGGCTTCGAGATCGGCGTCGAGCTTGGCGTAGAAATCATTGACCGCGCCCTCGACCTCGGCCGCCGTCATCACGCCTTCCTCGACCAGGCGGCGACCGTAAAGTTCACGCACGCCCGGATGACCCGAAATCTTCGAGTACATCAGCGGCTGGGTGAACATCGGCTCGTCGGTCTCGTTGTGACCGTAGCGGCGATAGCAGAAGAGATCGATCACCACGTCCTTGTGGAACTTCTGGCGATATTCCGTCGCGACCTTGGCGACATGGCAGACCGCTTCCGGGTCGTCGCCATTCACATGGAAGATCGGCGCCGCGACCATCTTCGCCATGTCCGACGGATAGGGCGAGGAGCGCGAGAAGTGCGGCGCGGTGGTGAAGCCGATCTGGTTGTTCACGATGATGTGGATCGTGCCGCCGGTGCGGTAACCGCGCAGGCCCGACAGGCCGAAACATTCCGCCACCACGCCCTGACCGGCGAAGGCGGCATCGCCATGCAGCAGGATCGGCATGACCTGCACGCGGTCGAGATCGTTCTTCTGCCACTGCTTGGCGCGGGCCTTGCCGATCACCACGGGGTCGACGATCTCGAGGTGGGACGGATTGGCGGCCAGCGACAGATGGACCCTGTTGCCGTCGAATTCGCGGTCGGACGAGGTGCCGAGGTGGTATTTCACGTCGCCCGAGCCCTGGACGTCGTCGGGATTGGCCGAACCGCCCTGGAATTCGGCGAAGATCACCATGTGCGGCTTGCCCATCACGCTGGCGAGCACGTTCAGGCGGCCGCGGTGGGCCATGCCGAGCACGATCTCGTTACAGCCGAGATTGCCGGCGCGCTTGATGATGCCTTCCATCGCCGGGATCAGCGCTTCGCCGCCATCGAGGCCGAAACGCTTGGTGCCGGTGAAGCGCTTGTTCAGGAAGTGCTCGAAGCCTTCGGCTTCGACCAGCTTGTTGTAGATCGCCTTCTTGCCCTCGACGGTGAAGGTGATTTCCTTGTGGGCGCCTTCGATACGCTCCTGGATCCAGGACTTCTCGGCCGGATCGGAGATATGCATGAATTCGACGCCGACATTGCCGCAATAGGTCCGGCGCAGGATCTCGATGATCTGGCGCACCGTCGCGGTTTCGAGGCCGAGCACGAAATCGATGAAGATCGGCCGGTCCATGTCGGCTTCGGTGAAGCCATAGGACGCCGGCTCGAGTTCCGGGTGATGCTTCGGCGGCTCGAGCCCGAGGGGATCGAGATTGGCGATCAGATGGCCGCGGATGCGATAGGCGCGGATCATCATCAGCGCGCGAACCGAATCGAGGGTCGCCGCGCGGATGTCCGCCGGGCTGGGGC
>NZ_JBAQRT010000049.1:0-8345 GCF_049306435.1 Zavarzinia sp. | reverse complement strand
GTCTCGACATGGCGGGTCTCGACCCCCGGCGGGTCCGGCAGGGCGACCGGGCCGGAGACCAGCGTGACCTGGGCGCCGAGGCCGGCGAGGGCGGCGGCCAGGGCATGGCCCTGCTGGCCGGACGAGCGGTTGGCGATATAGCGCACCGGATCGATCGGCTCGTGGGTCGGGCCGGAGGTGACCACGACGCGCTTGCCCAGCAGCGGGCGATCCCCGCGCGAGGCGTAGAAATCCACGATCCGGGACAGGATCTCGGCGGGTTCCGCCAGGCGGCCGGGGCCGAATTCGCCGCAGGCCATGTCGCCCTCGTCCGGGCCGACGACCGACACGCCATCGGCCAGCAGGCGGGCATGGTTGCGCCGGGTCGCCTTGTGCGTCCACATGCGGACATTCATCGCGGGCGCGATCAGCACGGGTTTGTCGGTGGCGAGCAGGGCGGTGGAGGCGAGGTCGTCGGCGAGGCCATGGGTCATCTTGGCCATCAGGTCGGCGGTCGCGGGACAGACCACGATCAGGTCGGCGTCGCGGCTCAACTGGATGTGGCCCATGTCCGCCTCGTCGGTCAGCGAGAACAGGTCGGTATAGACCTTGTCGCCGGTCAGGGCGGCGACCGACAGCGGCGTGACGAATTCCTGCGCGGCCTTGGTGAGAATGGCCCGCGTCGCGATCCCCTGCCGGGCGAGGAGACGGATCAGCTCCAGCGCCTTGTAGGCGGCGATGCCGCCGCCGATGACCAGAAGGATTCGCTTGTCGGCCATGGACCTGCCTGCGCGGGGATGAGGATTAGCGTTTTATACGGCTGCTTGGTGGCCTTCAACAGAAATGCCGCAATCCACCCGGGTTTGACGGAAAGCGCGACATGTCCTAGACGAGGACGGTACAGCGGAGACCGAGATGCATCCGAAGATTGCCCCCGTCCTGACCGCCGGCCTGATCGCCCTGTCGGCGCTGCTCGCCGGCTGCGGCACCGAGGCGCCGGTATCGGCGTCGGCCCAGCCGCCCCATGCCCTGACCTCCCTGTCCGGGGGCTGGCAGGTCGGCGCCAGCGACATGCGCGACAGCGAAGGCCGGGTCTTCACCGTCTGCACCCTGCAGCAGGGCAAGGACGACGGCAGCCGCTTCTGGCTCGCGACGACGGCGGCCAGCATTTCCCGGGAACTCTATATCGGCCTCCGCTCGCCGGCGCTGCCGGCGGTGGGCGGGCGGGTGCCGCGTCAGGCCTCGATCCTGATCGACGGCACCGCCTTCCGGCCCGAACGCGCCCAGCAGGCGGGGGATACCTTGTCCATGGTGATCCCCGCGGCGAAGACGGAAGGCTTCCTGCAGGCTTTCGCCAAGGGCAACGCGCTGGTCGCCGGTGCCGACGACCTACCGGGCTTTTCCCTGCCGGTCAGCCTGCAGGGCAGCGCCAACGGCCGCCGCGAATGGGCGAAATGCATCGAGATCGAGCTGAAGACGCCGTGACCTAGCGGGTCGCGGCCAGCACCACGACGGCGGCGGCGAGGGCGATCACCGCCCACCACAGGCGGCGCTGGGTCTTGGCCTGACCTTCGGCGATGGCGCGGGCGGTTTCCGGGTGCAGGCGGAGGCCCGTTTCGGTGATCTGGGCGCCGAAACGCTCGAATTTCTCGATGATGCCGGGCAGGCGGCGGGCCATGCCGGCCATGCCTTCCGCCGCGTCCATCAGCCGGTGTTCGGGCGAGAAGGTCGAGACCAGCCATTTCTCGACCACGGGGCGCGAGACTTCCCAGATGTTCATGTCGGGATCCAACCCGCCGCAGACCCCCTCGACGACGACCATGGTCTTCTGCAGGAGGAGAAGATCCGGCTGGGTCTCCATGGCGAAAGTCTCGGTGATCATGAACAATTGCTGCAAGAGGCGGGCGATCGAAATCTCCCGCGTCGGCCGGCCCAGGATCGGCTCGCCGATCGAGCGCAGCGCCTGGGCGAACAGCTCGACCGATTTGCCGGGCGGCAGGATGCCGGCCTCCGCATGGACCCGGGCGACGCGCAGGTAATCGGCGGTGATGAAGCCGATCAGGGTTTCCGCCATGAAACGGCGCATCGGCCGCGACAGCCGGCCCATGATGCCGAAATCGATGACGACGATGGTGCCGTCCTCGGCGACGAAGAGATTGCCCTGATGCAGGTCGGCGTGGAAAAAGCCGCGCCCCAGCGCCTGATCGAGGAAACTCTGCATCAGCCGGCTGGCCAGCAGCCGGGGATCGTGGCCGGCGGCGACCAGTTTGGCGCGGTCGCCGATCGGCGTGCCATGGACCCGGTCGACGGTCAGCACCCGGCGGGCGGTGCGGCTCCAGTCCACAGTAGGAGCGATCACGCCGCCCTGCTTGTCGAGATGAAGCGCCAGTTCGGAAGCAGCGGCGGCTTCCAGCCGCAGGTCCATCTCGAGGAAGGAAACCTCGGCCAGGGTGCGCACCACCTCGCGCGGGCGCAGGCGCTTCAGCGGCGGCAGCCAGGCTTCGCCGATCTCGGCCGCCCAGGCGAGGGCGTCGAGATCGCGGCGGAAGGCGGGTTCGATCCCCGGGCGCAGCACCTTGACCGCGACCTGCCGGCCCTCGCGCGTCACCGCGAAATGAACCTGCGCGATCGAGGCGGCGGCGACCGGCTCCTCGTCGATGGACAGGAACAGCTCGTCCATCGGATGCATCAGCTCGTGCTCGATGATCCGCCGGGCTTCCGCCGCCGGGAAGGGCGGCACGCGGTCCTGCAATTGGGCGAGGGCGCGGGCGACGGGCTCGCCGACGAGATCGGGCCGGGCGGCGAGGCTCTGCCCCAGCTTGATATAGGTGGGGCCAAGGCTGCCGAGGGCCAGCGCCAGCCGCTCGCCCTGGGACTTGCCTTCGAGCGCGGCCCGGCGCGGGCGCAGCTGGATCGCCATCAGGCGCCGGCCGGCCCGGGCCAGCAGGGGCAATTCCTCGGTCAGCTCGGCCGGGAACAGCGCGTCATGGACCGCCAGCCGGCGCGCGACGCGGATGAGGCGCAAGGCATGGCGAAACGCGCGGAACATGGGCGGCGGCCTACAGGCGCCAGCCGGAATGGATGGCGGCGACCCCGGCGGTCAGATTGCGGACCTGCACCTGCTCGAAGCCCGCGGTGCGCAGCATGGCGGCGAATGTCTCCTGGTCCGGGAACTTGCGAATGCTCTCGACCAGATAGCGATAGGCGTCGGCATTGCCGGCCACCATGCTGCCGATGCGCGGGATCACGCGGAAGGAATATTCCTCGTAGATCTTGTCGAGGCCCGGCACGACGACCTTGGAGAATTCGAGGCACATGAAACGCCCGCCCGGCTTCAGCACCCGGCGCATTTCCTTCAGCGCCTCGGGGATGCGGGTGACGTTGCGGATGCCGAAGGCGATGGTGACGTAATCGAAGCTGCGATCCTTGAAGGCCAGCTTCTCGGCGTCGCCCACGGTCCAGTCGAGGGCGAGGCGCCCCTGGTCGAGGGCGCGGTCGCGCCCGACCATGATCATCTCGGCATTGATGTCGGCGACGGTGACATGGGCGCCGGCCCCCGCCTTGTCGAGGAAGCGGAAGGCGATGTCGCCGGTGCCGCCCGCGACGTCGAGCAGATGGCTGCCCGGCCCGGGGTTCAGCCAGTCGATCATCGCCGTCTTCCACAGACGGTGCACGCCGCCCGACATGAAGTCGTTCATGACGTCGTAGCGTTTGGCGACCGAATCGAAGACGCCGCGCACCCGGCGCGCCTTGTCTTTCTCGGCGACGGTCTCGAAACCGAAATGGGTGACGGTTTCGGCGGAATCGTGGGCTGGGATGTCCTGGCTCATGGCGCGACACCATAGCGCCCCGCGCACCTTGCCGCTAGGCTCCGTCCATGCCCGAGCTTCCCGAAGTCGAAACCGTCTGTCGCGGCCTTGCCCGCGCCCTCGAAGGCCGCCGTCTGTCCCGCGTCCAGCAGCGCCGGCCGGACCTGCGCCTGCCCTTTCCACCCCGATTCGCCGAGCGGTTGACGGGGCGGCAGATCGTCGCGATCCGCCGCCGCGCCAAATACATGCTGTGGGACCTCGACGACGGCACCGTGCTGCTCGGCCATCTCGGCATGTCCGGCCGGATGCAGGTGGGGGTGGGGCCGCTGCCCGAACTCGGCCCCCACGATCATGTGGTGTTCGAGACCGGGGATGGCCCCCATGTCATCTACAACGACCATCGGCGCTTCGGCCTGATGACCCTCGACCACCGGGACACGGTGGCGGGACATGCCCTGCTGGCCGGCATCGGGCCGGAGCCTCTGGGCAATGAATTCAACGCCGATGTCCTCTCGGCCGCGCTCGCCGGCCGGCGGACGCCGATCAAGGCTGCCCTCCTCGACCAGAAGGTGGTCGCCGGGCTCGGCAATATCTATGTCTCGGAAGCCCTGTTCCGCGCCGGGATCTCGCCGGAACGCGAAGCCGCCACCGTCGCCGGCAAGCGGGCGGAGAGGCTGGTGCCGGCGATCCGCGACGTGCTGAACGAGGCGATCGCCGCCGGCGGCTCCACCCTGCGGGATTATGTCCAGGCGGATGGCGAGCTCGGCTATTTCCAGCATGCCTTCAAGGTCTATGACCGCGAGGGCGATGCCTGTCCGACCTGCGCCAAGGGGATCGTCACGCGCATCGTGCAGAGCAACCGCTCGACCTATTTCTGCCCCCGCTGCCAGAAATGACGTTATAGTGCCGGCCATGCGCGCGCTCGTCCTCGTCGCCCTTCTGCTCGCCGGACTGCCGGCCCTGGCCGCGACCCGGTTCCTGACCGGATCGGAGGATGTGCCGCTGATGGATGGCCTTGCCGAAGTCGCCGAGACCAGCACGGTCTTCGATGCGCCCGGCGGCCGCATCGTCGAGGTGGACGCGAGGGGCGCGGTCGCGGCGGCCGATATCCTGCGCTATTACGCCGAAAGCCTGCCGGCCCTCGGCTGGGTCGCGGATCCCGTCGGCGAAAACGTATCGCTCACCTTTCGGAGGGGGGAGGAAGTTCTCGTGATCACCATAATGGGTGAGCCGGGGGCGGGGGGCGTCGTCCGCTTCAACCTGCGTCCGCGCGCGTCCTGATCACCACCCCGCATAACTCAACTGGAAACGTACCGGAGTGCGTCATGGCCTATGCCACCATCCTGACTGAAATCCGCGGCGCGGTCGGCCTCATCACCCTGAACCGGCCCCAGGCGCTGAATGCCCTGAACGCCGAGCTGCTGGGCGAACTCTGCACCGCGCTCGAAGCCCATGACGCCGACGAAGCCGTCGGCTGCATCGTCGTCACCGGCTCGGCCAAGGCTTTCGCCGCCGGCGCCGACATCAAGGAAATGGCGCCCCAGTCCTACATGGACATGTTCAAGGCCGATTTCTTCGCCGAGCCGCACAACCGCATCTGCGGGATCAAGAAGCCGATCATCGCGGCGGTCTCGGGTTATGCCCTCGGCGGCGGCTGCGAACTGGCGATGCTGTGCGATTTCATCATCGCCGGCGACAACGCCAAGTTCGGCCAGCCGGAAATCAACCTCGGCGTCATTCCGGGCATCGGCGGCTCCCAGCGTCTGACCCGCTTCGTCGGCAAGTCCAAGGCGATGGACATGTGCCTGACCGGCCGCATGATGGATGCCGCCGAGGCCGAACGCTCGGGCCTCGTCTCCCGCGTCTTCCCGGCGGCGGATCTCCTGGCCGAAGTCATGAAGATCGCGGACTCGATCGCCGAGAAGTCGCACCCGATCCTGTCGATGGCCAAGCAGGCGGTGAACCGCTCCTACGAAACGACGCTGTCGGAAGGCGTGCTGTTCGAGCGCCGCCTGTTCCATTCGGCCTTCGCCACCGAAGACCAGAAGGAAGGCATGTCGGCCTTCGTCGAGAAGCGCAAGCCCGCCTTCAAGCAGCGCTGAGGGACAAGGGCGCCGGCCTCACGCGCGGCCGGCGCCTTCATCGGCAGAATCCCGAGACGAGCCCGGCGAGGGCATGGGCCGGCTGATATCCGCCGGCAAGACCCGCACTTGAACCCGCCGGGCGCTGCCGCTAGTGTCCGGCCACTTTATGACAGGAACGGCCGTGAGCACGCTGACAAGCGCGATCGAAAGCCGGCGGACCTTCGCGATCATCTCGCACCCGGACGCCGGCAAGACCACTTTGACCGAAAAGCTGCTGCTGTTCGGCGGTGCCGTGCAGCAGGCGGGCGCGGTCAAGGCGCGCGGCGACCAGCGGCGCGCCCGCTCCGACTGGATGAAGGTGGAGCAGGAGCGCGGCATCTCGGTCACCGCCTCGGTCATGACCTTCGAGGCGGACGGCTGCACCTTCAACCTTCTCGACACGCCGGGCCACGAAGACTTCTCGGAAGACACCTATCGCACGCTGACCGCGGTCGACAGCGCCATCATGGTGATCGACGCAGCCAAGGGTATCGAGGCGCGGACCCTGAAGCTGTTCGAGGTCTGCCGCCTGCGGGACGTGCCGATCCTGACCTTCGTCAACAAGATGGACCGCGAGGCGCGCGATCCCTTCGAGCTGATGGACGAGATCGAGAAGACCCTGGCGCTGGACGTGACACCCGCCACCTGGCCGATCGGCCAGGGCCGGGATTTCCACGGCTGCTATGACCTCATCCACGACGAATTGATCCTGATCGATCGCGGCGCCGGCAACAAGCTGCCCGAAATCGAGAAATGTTCGGGTCTCGACGATCCCAAGATCGACGCCAAGCTGCCGGCCGAACTGGTCGCCAAGCTGCGCGAGGATGTCGAGATGATCCGCGGGCTGTGTCAGCCCTTCGACGAGGAAAGCTATCGCGCCGGGCATCTGACGCCGATCTTCTTCGGCTCGGCCCTGCGCTCCTTCGGCGTGCGCGAACTTCTGCAGGGCCTCGCCGAAATGGCGCCATCGCCCCGGCCGGCCAAGGCGTCGAGCCGGCTGGTCACGCCGACCGAGCCGAAGGTCGCCGGCTTCGTCTTCAAGATCCAGGCGAACATGGACAAGAACCACCGCGACCGCGTGGCCTTCATCCGTCTCGTTTCGGGCGAATTCAAGCGCGGCATGAAGATGAAGCACATCCGCTCCGGCCGGATGCTGGCGATCAACAATCCGGTGCAGTTCATGGCCGGCGACCGCGAGACGGCGGATCTCGCCTATGCGGGCGATATCCTCGGCATTCCGAACCATGGCACCTTGCGCATCGGCGACACGCTGACCGAGGGCGAGGATCTCGCCTTCCTGGGCGTTCCCTCCTTCGCCCCGGAAATGCTGCGCCGGGTGAAGCTGGACGATCCCATGAAGGTGAAGCACCTGCGCCGCGCCCTCGAGCAATTGGCCGAGGAAGGCGCTTCCCAGGTGTTCCGGCGCCAGATCGGCGGCGACTATGTGGTCGGCGTCGTCGGGCCGCTGCAGTTCGACGTGCTCAAAAGCCGGCTGCTGGCCGAATACGGTCTCGACATCGAATTCGAGTCGGCGAATTTCGAACTCGCCCGTTGGGTCGACGCGGACGACAAGAAGGCGCTCGCCGAATTCGCCGACAGCAACAAGATGAACCTCGCCGAGGACCACGACGGCGCCCTCGTCTATCTCGCGCGGAACCAATGGTATCTGCAGCGGGCCAAGGACGACTGGCCGGCGGTGAAATTCCTCGCGACCCGCGAACAGATCACCGCCGCCGGCGACCGCCTGACCGCCGCCGATCAGGTGCACTGACATGAACGATGCCGCCCGGCGCCTCCAGCCGCCGCCGGGCGGCACGTTCGACCGGCTGCTGCGCGGCGGCATCGTGCTGCGCACCGCCGCCTTTCCCGTCGCGGGGCCGGCAAGGGGCACCGTCGCCCTGCTGACCGGGCGCAATGAATTCATCGAGAAATATCACGAGACCGTCGCCGACCTGCACGACCGGGGTTTCGACGTCCATCTGATGGACTGGCGCGGCCAGGGCCTGTCGGCCCGCCTGCTGCCCGATCGGATGAAGGGCCATGTCCGCGATTTCGCCGATTACGTCGACGATCTCGAAGCCTTCGTCGACCGCATCGCGCCGAGGGGGCCGCTGATCCTGATGGCCCATTCCATGGGCGGCCATATCCTGCTGCGGGCCCTGGCCCAGCGGCCGGGCCTTCGCGCGCGGGCGGCCGGGGCCGTGCTGTGTTCCGCGATGCTGGCGATCAATACCGGCGCCCTTGGCCCCAGGGGCGCCAGCCGCGTCGCCCGGGCGCTGGTCCGCCTTGGCCTTGGCAAGCGGGCCTTCCCGGCCAAGGAGGGCGGCGGCGAGAACGTCCTTACCTCCGATCCCGAACGGGCGGGCGATCAGGCCACCCTCATCGCGGGCAACCCGGATCTCGACCTTGGTCCGCCCACCTTCGGCTGGCTCGA
>NZ_JBAQRT010000048.1:0-22037 GCF_049306435.1 Zavarzinia sp. | reverse complement strand
CGCCGGGGCCGGGCGCTGGCCGCCGTCGCGCGCGGGGCGGCGCGTCCCCATGGCGCCTTCGTGCCGGGGCTTCCCGCCCTCGATCAGTTTCCGGGCGAATTATGGGGCCGCCTGATGGCGCGGCGTCTGCGTCAGTCGAGCGCGGCGCTGCTCGGTTTCGAGCATGGTGCCGGTTGGCCGCCCCTGCGCGAGGCGATCGCCCGCCATGTCGCAGCCGCGCGCGGTGTCATTGTCGAGCCTGAACGGGTGCTGGTGACGGCGGGGGCCCAGGGCGCGCTCGATCTGCTGGCGCGATTGCTGGCCGATGCCGGCGATCCGGTGTGGATCGAGGATCCCGGCTATCTCGGCGCCCGGGGCGCGCTGGTCGGTGCCGGGCTCGATCTCGTCCCGGTGCCGGTGGACGGGGAGGGGATCGATGTCGTCGCCGGCCTCTCGCGCCGGCCCGATCCCCGCTTCATCTATGTGACCCCCTCGCACCAATATCCCACCGGGGTGGCCATGAGCCTGCCCCGGCGCCTGGCCCTGCTGCAGGCGGCCGATGCCGCCGACGCCTGGGTGATCGATGATGATTACGACGGCGAATTCCGTTTCGACGGCCCGCCGCTGGCGCCCCTGCACACTCTTTCGCCGCGCGGGCGGGTGATCTATGTCGGTACTTTCGGCAAGGCGCTGGCGCCGGCCCTTCGCGTCGGCTACGCGCTGCTGCCGCCGACGCTCGTGGCCCCGGCCGCGGCGGCCATGCGTCACACCGGCCATGCCCCGCCCTTGCTGGTCCAGGCGACCCTGGCGGATTTTCTGATGGAAGGGCATTTCACCACCCACCTGCGACGCCTGACCACCCTCTATGCCGAGCGAAGGGCGGCGCTGGTCGAAGGCTGCGGTCGTTACCTGTCGGATTACGGCACGCTGATGAAGGCGGAAGCGGGCATCCAGCTGGCCTTCCGCCTGTTCGATGCGGACGACAAGGCGGCCTCGGCGGCGGCGCTGGCCGCCGGGATCGTGGCCCCGGCCCTGTCCCGCACCGTGCTGGGTGACACGAAGGTTTCGGGCCTGCAGCTTGGCTTCGCCGCCGTGCCGGCCGAGGCGATCGGCCCCGCGCTGCGGCGGCTCGGCGAGGCGCTCAGGTCACGGGGGTGAGCGGCTTGCCACCGCCCGAGAGCACGGAAGCCAGATTGTCGATCGCAAACATGCCCATGTCGACCCTTGTCTCGATCGTCGCGCTGCCGATATGGGGCAGGGCGAAGACATTGGGCAGGTCGCGGTAGCGGGGATCGAGCTTCGGCTCGCCCCGGAACACGTCGAGCCCGGCGGCGAGCAGGCGGCCCGAGATCAAGGCCTCGATCACCGCCTCGTCGTCGACCAGATCGCCCCGCGCCGAATTGACCAGAATCGCGCCTTCCGGCAGCAGGGCCAGGGCGCGGGCGTTGATGATGCCCCTTGTCTCCGGCGTCGAGGCGGCATTGAGCACGAGAACATCCGAGACCGCCAGCAGGCTGTCCAGCGTGTCGTGCCAGGTGGCGCCGTCTTCGACGCGGGCTTCGGCGCGGCGGCGGTTGTGATAATGGATGTCCATGCCAAAGGCCCGGGCGCGCCGGGCGACCGCCGCCCCGATCCTGCCAAGGCCGAGGATGCCCATGCGCCGACGGCCGATATCGACCCCCAGCATTCCGGTCGGCGACCAGGCGCCCCAGCGGTCTTCCGCGATCAGGGCCATGGCTTCCTTGGCCCGGCGCGCGGCGCCGAGCAGCAGCAGAAGGGTGAGGTCGGCGGTGGCTTCGGTCAGCACATCCGGCGTGTTGGTCACGATCAGGCCCCGCGCCTTCGCCGCAGCGAGGTCGATGTGATCGAAGCCAACGGACATGGTGGCGATGACGCGGATGCTGGCGGGCAGGGTTTCGATGGTGGCCCGGTCCAGCTTCTCGCTGACGCTGACCAGCATCCCTTCGCAGCCCTCGGCGATGGCCAGCAATTCGGGCCAGGGATGGGGGCAGTCGCCGGCCGGGCGATGCACGATGAAGTCGCGCGCCAGCCTGTCTTCGCAGGGGGCGGGCAGGGTCCTGGCGACCAGGATCACGGGGGTACGGGGCATGACGGTTGCAGTCTGGCAACAGTCGCATGATCACCGCAAGCCCCACTGATGCCGCATTCTTGTCGCTCGCTCTTCCATGTCATATTTGCGAGGCACCCGATTCGGGTTGGAGGTATCGTGCCGATGTTGCGGCGGGCAATTGCGCTGACGACGATTCTGGTCGTCCTGTTCTTCATTGGCCGCTGGGCGTTCGTCGGTGGCGAGGAGGGCGCTTCTGCCGGCCAGGCGGCGCCCGAGCCCCAGAGCGCGGCCCTGTCCGAGCCACAGGCGACCAGCGGCTCTGGCGCGACCGTGTCCACGACCGCGTCGAACGTCACCGATACCGCGGCCATCGCGCCTGCGGTCCCCGCCACTTTCGACGCCGAAATGGGGCGTCTGGCCGGTCATCGGGCGATCTATGATCTCAAGCTGGCGGCAAGCAACAATGGCTCGGGCATCGCCGCGGCCGAGGGCCGGATGGTGATCGAATTTTCCGATACCTGCGACGGTTATGCCCTGAACCAGCGCCTGCAGATGCGCCTCAGCGATGGCGAGGGGGCGGCGACCGCCACCGATTTCCGTGTCGCCAACTGGGAAGCGACCGATGGGCGCCGCTTCCGCTTCGCCACCCGCCATATCGTCAATGGCGAGGAGGACCAGAATTTCGAAGGCAGCGCCGAACTGAAGGCGGACGGTAGCGGCATCGTCGACTATGTGAAGCCCGAAGCCAAGGAAGAGACCCTGCCGCCGGGCACGATCTTCCCGACCATGCATACGGTGCAATTGATCGAGGCGGCCAGGGCTCACAAACCGCTGCTGACCCGCACGATGTTCGATGGCACGAACGAGGATCTCGGCTCCAATGTCGTCGGCGTGATCGGCCGGGTCGGCGACGTCGCGCCGCCGGGCCTGAAAGGCAAGGGCCTCGACCTGCTGAAGGGCCTGCCGTCCTGGCCGGTGCGTCTTGCCTTCTTCGGGACGGGCAACAACGAGGAATTGCCGGAATACGAGGTCGGGTTCCGCCTTTATGCCAACGGCATTTCGGGCGACATCGTGCTCGACTACGGCGATTTCTCGATCGACGCCGTGCTCAGCGATATCGAGGCGCTGCCCCGTCCCGCCTGCTGACCTGATCCGTCAGGGGCTCGTCGCCGGCCATAGCCAGGCGGCGCCCCGGACACCGGACGAGTCGCCATGGAGGGCCGGGCGGATCGCGGTATCACAACTGTCCGAAAACACCAGCGGCGCGATCAGTGCCGGCAGGTCCGTGTAAAGACCCTTCACATTCGACAGGCCGCCGCCCAGCACGATGACATGCGGGTCGAGGATGTTGATCACCGTCGCCAGCGCCCGGGCCAGCCGCCGGGTATAAAGCGCCAGGCTTTCACCGGCGGCGAAATCGCCCCGTTCGGCCAGGGCGACGATTTCCCGCGCCGTCAGCCCCGCGCCGCCCCGTGCCTGATGATCGAGGGCAAGGCCGGGTCCCGACAGGAAGGTTTCGATGCAGCCGTGCTTGCCACAATAGCAGACGGGGCCGGGTCGCTCGTCGTCGGTCGGCCAGGGCAGGGGATTGTGACCCCATTCGCCAGCGATGCTGTTCGGCCCGGACAGGAGCCGCCCCTGAACGACGACACCGCCGCCAACCCCGGTGCCGAGGATGACGCCGAAAACCGTGTCCGCGCCCGTCCCGGCGCCATCCGATGCCTCGGACAGGGCGAAACAATCGGCATCATTGGCGAGGCGAACCGGCCGGCGGAGAGCGGCTTCAAGGTCCCCGGCGAAATCCTGGCCCAGCAATTCGGTGGTATTGGCGTTCTTCACCCGCCCCGTGAGGGCTGACAGGGCGCCGGGCAGGCCGATGCCGACTTCGCCTTCGGCGCCAAGGCGGGCTTCGGCCTCCAGCACCAGGCCGGCGATGTTACGTACCAGCGCCTGATAGTCGCCGCGTGGTGTCATGTTGCGGTGGCGCCAGACTTCCCGTCCCGAAGCATCGATGGTGATGATCTCGGTCTTGGTGCCGCCAAGGTCGATCCCGTGCCGGTATGCCCGCATGTCACCACCCGAGAGCTTCGAGTTCCCTTTCGATCAGCAACCGGACCTCGGCCCAGTCGTCGACCCGGTGATTGCTGTGTTCCGCCGGGCCGATCAGCCGCGCCAGACGCGGATCGGCGATGAAATGCACGCGCCGCACGTCGGGGGCGACCTGGGCGACCGAGGTGTGGTTGTGCGGAATATCGTCGAGAAAGAACACCGGCGCCTTCACGATATCGGCCATGTGGCGCACCACGGGGCCTTTCAGCCCGGTATTGGCCACGACCGGATAGGCCATGCCGGCGAGCGCCAGGGCCTTCTCCCGCGCGGGACGGGACGCTTCGGGCAGATTGGACAGGACGACGATCTGGACCCGGGCCGACAGCGCGGCCAGCGCGGCCGCCGCGCCGGGCACCGGCGTCATCGTCTCGGTCCGCTCGCGGAAAAAGCCGTCGAGCAGATCCTTGGCCACCTCCACCGGGGCCATTTCCTCGGTCGCGGCATTCTTGATGTTGCCGACCAGGGCGAAGGACGACAGATCGAGATAGTGACCGTTATCCTCCAAATAGGCTTCGAACCCCTGCAGGAACATGAACAGCACTTCGTCGGCATCGGTGATGACCAGCGGGCGCCCCTCGATCAGGGCGAGGGCATCAAGCTGCGGCCACACGCTGTCATGAATACGCGGGGCCGGCATCACAGGCCTCCCCGGTCGCCAGCGGTGAAGCCCGGCAATGTCATGCGTGCGCGCATCGGCTCCTCGGGCCGCAGGCCGGCGGCGGCGGCGAAATCGATGACCAGCGACTCGTCCGCCAGGACGAAGTCAAGGATTCCGCCCAGCATATCCGGCCTGCCGGCGATCGCCTGCAAATCGGTTGCATCCATACCCGTTTCAGCCATAAATCGGTGCAGCAGATTGTCGTCGGATGCAAGGTGAGCCAGTGCCATAAGGGCAATGGTTTCAGCGCGGTCGCTGGTCATGATGAGATCGGCCTCTAACGCCCGTGATCGATGTTTCGATTTACGGATAATTCACTCTGGTGCGGTTTCATTGCGACCATGGTTGGGGTCACCATGCCGGTGCACCGTACCAAAGGTCAATGTTGAGTTCTTGCCTATCAGGAGGCGTAGCGGGCGACCATGACAGCGAAGGTACTCGTGGTCGATGACGTCCATGTCATCCGCAAGGTCCTGGAAGCCAAGCTGCTGGCGGAATTCTTCGAGGTGGTTCTGGCCGGCAGCGGCCAGGAAGCCCTGGAGAAGGCCCATAGCGAAAGCCCGGACATCATCCTGCTCGACGTGATGATGCCGGATATCGACGGCTTCGAGGTCTGCCGCCGGCTCAAGGCCGACCCGCTGACCAATCACATTCCCGTGGTGATGATCACGGGTCTCGATCAGCCCTCGGACAGGGTCACCGGTCTCGAAGCTGGCGCGGACGATTTCCTGACGAAACCCACCAATGACGTCGCCCTGTTCGCCCGGGTGCGCAATCTGGTGCGGCTCAAGACGATGTTCGACGAACTCCGGATGCGCGAGGTGACGGGGCTCAGCCTTGGTGCGTCGCAACACGCCGATCCGGTTCGCGAGGCCGCGGCGCTGCTCAATGCCGCCATTCTCCTCGTGGAGGATGATCCGGCCATGATCGATCTGATCCGGGGACAACTGGCCTATCAGACCGGACTTCGGGTCGTCTCGGGGGACACCGAGGCGAAGCAGGCGGTGCGTGACAGCGACTGGGATCTGGTGATCGTCAGCCTGACCTTGCCCGGACAGAACGGCCTGCGCCTGTGCGCGCATCTGCGCTCGTCGGAGCGGTTGCGCCAGGTGCCGGTGCTGGTCCTGTCCAAGGTCGGCGACGATCGCTCGCTGCTCCGTGCCCTCGATCTCGGCGTCAACGACTATGTGGCCAAGCCGCCGGACCGGGCCGAGCTTCAGGCCCGGGTGAACACCCAGCTGCGCCGCAAGAGTTTCCAGGACCGGCTGCGCGAGACCATGCAGATGTCGGTCGAGATGGCGGTGATCGATCCGCTGACCGGACTCTTCAATCGCCGCTATCTCGACAGCCATCTGGCCGGCCGTATCGGCCATGACGGCGAGAGCCCCCGACCGACCGCGGTGATGATTCTCGACCTCGACCATTTCAAGTCGATCAACGATCGCTTCGGCCATGCCGCGGGCGATGCCGTGCTGAAGCAATTCGCCCATCGCATCCGCCTCAACA
This sequence comes from Zavarzinia sp., assembly GCF_049306435.1. Lineage (NCBI taxonomy): Bacteria > Pseudomonadati > Pseudomonadota > Alphaproteobacteria > Rhodospirillales > Zavarziniaceae > Zavarzinia > Zavarzinia sp. Next base: position 15,714 of record NZ_JBAQRT010000048.1, on the reverse strand, counting down.
TCCGCGGTGTCGATCTTGCCGCCCGTGTCGGTGGCGAGGAATTCGTCATCGTGCTGCCGGAAACCAGCAGCCTCGAAGCCCAGATGATCGCGCAGCGCCTCGTGCGCGTCGTTGGCCTTGAAGCCTTCGTCATCGGTGATGGCCGGGAGCTGCATGTGACCGTCAGCATCGGCGTGACCGAGGCGCGGCCGGGCGAGTCGGCGGAAGAGGTTATCCAGCGCGCCGATGCCGCGCTCTACCGCGCCAAGGCGAATGGCCGCAACCGGTCGGAAGTCGCATCCTGATGATGCGCCCGTGAGCGACGAACCCGAAACCGGCGCTCGCCCATCGCTGCCGGGACTTGATGCCGATGGCATCGAGGAGACCCGGCATCTGCTCGATATCCTCGATCTGATCGCGGCGGAGCGTTTGCGTCTGCACGGCGGGGACGAGCAGGGGGCGGTCATGCGCCTGTTGCTGCGCCAGATGATCGCGGGCGACAACAATGGTATGCCCCTGCTGCGTCTTGCCCGGCTGGCCGGCTGCCCGCGCGAGACCCTGCGCCGCAAGCTGGGGCCGCTGCTGAACCGCGGTTATCTCGTTCAGGATGAAGCGGGCCGCTATCATTGCGGCGCCGCCTATTTCGCCGACAGCGCCAGCGCCCGGCAGCGCATCCTCGCGGCCCTGCGCCAGTTCATGGCACCTGCGGCGCGGGACTGACAGGCAGGTGCCCGTTTCGGGCATTGCCGCCGCCGATTCCCTGACCGATCCTTCGACCGGAGAACGAACCCCGATCACAAACGGGGACGGGGAGGGTCAGGATCATGAAGATGTGGAAGCTGGGCTGCGGCCTCGCGGGCGCGATGCTGTGGGCGGCGGCGGCACAGGGCGAGGGTGCGGCGCCAAAGCCCGCGACCCCCGCGACGATCGCGGCCAATGCCGCCATGGCCGCCGGCCTGCCCTTCGAGGATGTCAGGGATTTCGACCTGTCATCGCGCGGCTTCATCGCCGACCTCGCCGGCCAGAAAATAATGACTGACGACGGCAAGCTGGTCTGGGACTTCACCGCCTATGACTTCCTGAAAGGACCGGCGCCGGCGACGGTGAACCCCAGCCTGTGGCGCCAGGCCGGGCTGCTCGCCCGGCACGGGCTGTTCAAGGTCGCCGACCACATCTATCAGGTGCGCGGCTTTGACATTTCCAACATCACCTTCATCGAGGGCAAGACCGGCTGGATCGTCATCGATCCGCTGATCTCGACCGAAATGGCCAAGGCCGCCTATGGCCTCGTCTCGAAGCAATTGGGCGAGAAGCCCATTCACGCCGTCATCTATACTCACAGCCATGTCGATCATTACGGCGGCGTGCGCGGCATCGTCGAACAGGCGGATGTCGATACCGGCAAGGTGAAGGTGATCGCACCCCACGGCTTCCTCGAACACGCGGTGTCGGAGAATGTCATCGCCGGCAACGCCATGGGCCGGCGTGCCACCTTCATGTACGGCAGCTTCCTGACGCGGGGCGACCAAGGCCAGCTGTCGACCGGCATCGGGCCGGGGCTTTCGACCGGCACCGTCACCATCATTCCGCCGACCGATGAAATCACCACCACCGGCCAGCGGATGGCGATCGATGGCGTCACCCTGGAATTCCAGATGACGCCGGGCACCGAGGCGCCGTCGGAAATGAACATCTATCTGCCCGAGTGGCGCGCCCTGTGCCTGGCCGAGAACGCCAATGCCTCGATGCACAATATCCTCACCCTGCGCGGCGCCCTGGTGCGCGACGCCAAGGCCTGGGCCGATTACCTGGGAGAATCGATCCGGCTCTATGGCGATCGCGCGGATGTCATGTTCACCAGTCACTTCTGGCCGCGCTGGGGCGGGCCGGAGATCAATGATTTCCTCGTGAAGCACCGCGACGCCTATCGCTACCTGCACGACCAGTCGGTGCGCCTGATGAACGAGGGCCTGACCGGCGAGGAAATCGCCGAGGTGATCGCGCTGCCGCCGGTGCTGGCGCGCGAATGGTACAATCACGGTTACTATGGCACCATGCGGCACAATTCCAAGGCGGTCTATCAGCGTTACATGGGCTGGTACGACGGCAATCCGTCATCCCTCGACCCGCTGCCGCCCGTGGACGCCGCCCGGCGTTACGTCGAGGCGATGGGCGGGGCCGACGCCGTGCTGGCCAAGGGGCAGGCTGCCTTCGACAAGGGCGACTACCGCTGGGCGGCCGAGCTGCTGAAACATCTCGTCTTCGCCGCGCCCGAAAACGAGAAGGCCAGGGCCGTGCTGGCCGATACCTGGGAACAGCTGGGCTATCAGGCGGAGAGCGCGCCCTGGCGCAATATCTATCTCTCCGGCGCGTCCGAATTGCGCAGCGGCGAGCGTCACGCCATGGGCCAGGCCGGCGGCATCGACACGGTGCGCTCCATGCCCACGGGGCTTCTGTTCGACCTGATGGCGGTGCGCCTCGATCCGGCCAGGGCGGCGGACAAGGACGTCACCCTCAATCTCGTCTTCACCGACCGGGACGAGAAGCATCACCTCGTGCTGCGCAACAGCGTGCTGACCCGCGAGCCCGGCCTCGCCGGCAAGGCGGCGGCCACGATCACCGGCAAGCGTTCCGCCTTCCTGATGGTGATCTCGGGCATGGCGAAGATGAAGGACGTGGTCGCGTCGGGCGGGCTCGCGGTCGAGGGCGACCCGGCCGCCCTCGCCACGATCCTCGGCAGCCTCGAGGCGCCGCCGGGCGATTTCGCCATCGTCACGCCCTGAGGTCGTGAAGGTGCCTCTCTCAATCGTCATCCCGGCGAAGGCCGGGATCTCGCGACGATAGAGGCGCCTTCCCCTGTCAAGGTCCCGGCCTTCGCCGGGACGACGCTTGACAGATAAAGTTTGTCGATCAGCGGATGCTGATCCAGGTCGACTTCAGCTGGGTGTATTTCTCCATGGCGTGAAGCGAGCGGTCGCGGCCGAAGCCCGACTGCTTGAAGCCGCCGAAGGGGACGGTGATATCGTCCTCGTCCCAGCCGTTGATCCAGACCATGCCGGCGCGAAGGCTGCGGGCGGCGGTCAGGGCCTTGTCGATGTCCTTGGTCCAGATCGCCGAGGCGAGGCCGAAGATCGTGCCGTTGGCGATGCGGATCGCCTCGTCGAGGCCGTTGAAGGTGATGGTCGACAGCACGGGGCCGAAGATCTCTTCCTGGGCGATGCGGCTCGTCGGCTGCACCCGGTCGAACACCGTCGGCTCGATATAGAAGCCGCCGCTCTCGATCCGCGCGCGATTGCCGCCGAGACGGACCGAGGCGCCTTCTTCCTTGCCGGTCTCGATATAGGACAGCACCCGCTCCATCTGCTTCTCGTCGACCATGGCGCCCATCCTGGTCGCGGGGTCGAGCGGATTGCCGGGCTGGATCGTCGCCGCGACCTTGGCGAGCTTCTCGAGGAATTCCTCCTTGATCGGCTCCTCGACCAGCAGGCGGGAGCCGGCGGTGCAGACCTCGCCCTGATTATAGAAGATGCCCCAGGCCGCCTTGGTCGCGGCCAGGTCGAGGTTGCCGCAGTCCTTCATGACGATATGGGGCGACTTGCCGCCGCATTCGAGGCTGACGACTTTCATGTTGGAGCGGCCGGAATATTCGAGGAAATATTTCCCGACCTGGGTCGAGCCGGTGAAGGTGACGGCATCGACATCCATGTGCAGGCCAAGGGCGGCCCCCGCCGTCTCGCCGAAACCCGGCAACACGTTGAGGACGCCGGCCGGCAGGCCCGCTTCCGCCGCGAGTTCGGCAAGGCGAAGCGCGGTCAGCGGGCTTTGCTCGGCCGGCTTCAGGACGACGGAATTGCCGGTCGCGAGCGCGGGGCCCAGCTTCCAGCAGGTCATGAGCAGCGGGAAATTCCACGGCACCACCGCGGCGACGACGCCGATCGGCTCTCGCGTCACGAGGCCGAAGGCGTTATGCGCGGTCGGCGCGATCTCGTCATAGACCTTGTCGATCGCCTCGGCATACCACTGGATCGTGTTGGCGGAGGCGGGGACGTCGACGGCGAGGGAATCGCCGATCGGCTTGCCCATGTCGAGGGTCTCGAGCAGGGCGAGTTCGTCGGCGTGTTTCCGCATCAGCTCGGCCAGCTTCAGCAGCACCTTCTTGCGCAGCTTGGGCGCCATGCGCGACCAGGCGCCGGATTCGAAGGCGCGGCGGGCCGAGGCGACGGCATGATCGACATCGTCCGCGTCGCATTCGGCGACATGGGTCAGGACACGGCTGTCGATCGGCGAGATGCGGGGGAAGGTGCGGCCGGCGGTGGCGGGCACGAAGCGGCCATCGATGAAGGCCAGGTGGCGAATATCCAGCGCCTGGGCGCGGGATTCCCACTGTTCAGTCGACAAGGGGGCAGCCATGCTGAATCTCCGTTCGGCGCAAAAGACAACGGCGGCACCTTAAGGGCCGCCGATGGCGCGAACAAGCAGGCTGCCCGCAGGGCAGAGGAACGCGGTTTGCGTTCCTTACTTGATCTTGGTTTCCTTGAACTCGACATGCTTGCGCACGATCGGATCGTACTTCTTCAGCGCCAGCTTCTCGGTCTTGGTGCGGGGGTTCTTCTTGGTGACGTAGAAGTAACCGGTCTCTGCGGTGCTGAGGAGTTTGATCTTCAGCGTGTTCGGCTTGGCCATGACAGACTCCAACAGGCGCCGCCTGTGGCGCCGTGAAAAAATGAACCGCGAACATACTCGGCCGCGTCGCCTTGTCAAGATCCGCGCAAGACAAGGCGAAAGCAATGACCCCGGGGCCCAAGGCGTTGACACGGCCAGGGCCGGGGCGGTGCAATGAACAATCTGGCCCGAAGGGGCGAAAACAGGAAAAGAGCGGCAGAAGCCATGGCTTTCGCACTGATCGTCGGTGCCGGGGTGATCGGCCTCGCGGTGGGCCGGGCGCTGGCCCTGCGCGGGCATGAGGTGGTGGTGGCGGAAGCCGCGGGCGCCATCGGCACCGGCATATCGGCGCGCAACAGCGAGGTGATTCACGCCGGCCTCTATTATCCGACCGGCAGCCTGCGCCATATCCACTGCGTCGCCGGCCGCCGGCTGCTCCGCGCCTATGCCGCGGCTCACGGTGTTTCCCAGGGCCGGCCGGGCAAGCTGGTGGTGGCCTGCGACGCGGCGGAGGAGGCGGCGATTCTCGCCCTCCACGACCGGGGAATCGCCAATGGCGTCGAGGGGCTGCGGCTGCTGACCGGGGCCGAGGCGCGGGCGCTGGAGCCCGCCCTCGCCTGCACCGCCGCCCTGTTCAGCCCCGAGACCGGCATCATCGACGCCCATGGCTTCATGCTGTCCCTGCGGGGGGAGATCGAGGACCGGGGCGGCGCCATCGCCCTCGGCACCGTCGTGACCCGGCTGGAGCGGGTGGGGACGGGCTGGCAGGTCGCTTTCGACGGGGCCGAATCCGGCACGATCACGGCCGATATCGTGATCAATGCCGCCGGCCTCGGCGCCCAGCGCCTCGCGGCGCGGACCCTCGGCCTCGCGCCTGACCGGGTTCCGCCCCTCGTTCTGGCCAAGGGTAATTACTTCGCCTATGCCGGCGCGCCCGTGTTCCGTCACCTGATCTATCCGGCGCCGGTCGATGGCGGGCTGGGCGTTCATGTGACCCTCGACCTCGCCGGGCGGATGCGCTTCGGCCCCGATGTCGAATGGATCGAGGCCGAGGATTACCGGGTCGATGCCGCGCGGGCGCCCCTGTTCGAGGCCCGGATAAGGCGGTACTGGCCCGGATTGCCCGTGGGCCGGCTGGTGCCCGATTACGCCGGGATCCGGCCAAAACTCACCGGCCCCGGCACCGCCGCCGCCGATTTCATGATCGAAGGCGAGGGGGAGCATGGCCTGCCCGGGCTGATCAATCTCTTCGGTATCGAAAGCCCGGGCCTGACCGCCAGCCTGTCCCTGGCGGAGGCGGTCGCCGACCGGCTGTGAGCCTGCTCACGGGTCTTTCCGGTCGTCCTCGGCGGTCGGGCGCGGGTGCGCCGCCCATTTCAGCAGGGCGTCGAGCGCGGGGCACAGCGCCTGCCCCCAGTCGGTCAGACCGTATTCGACCTTGGGCGGCACCTGGTGATGAACGATGCGGCGAACAATGCCGTCCGTCTCCATCTGGCGCAGTTGCTGGATCAGCATCTTCTGGGAGATCGCCGGCAGGGCCCGCTCCAGTTCCGAAAACCGCAGCAGCTTGCCCCCGAAGAGATGAAACAGGATCAGCAGCTTCCAGCGGCCCTCGAGCATCTTGAGCGCCCGCTCCACACCCTCGGCCGCGGATATCGGCGTATGGATGACCTCACCTTCGGATGAGTACCTTACTTTTTCGTGCGTACTGGTCATTCATGGAGCTTATGCCCATTCTTCCCGTCACGCCATGAGCGATCACGCGACGGAGCATATGACCATGAACCTGCCCGCACCCATCGCCGCCTATTTCCGGGCCGACCTCGGCGACGGCGCATCGGTCGCCGCCTGTTTCACCGAGGAAGCCACCGTCATCGACGAGGGACGCGCCCATGTCGGACGGGCCGCGATCCGCGACTGGAAAACGGCGGCCTCCCGAACTTTCAGCTACACGGTCGAGCCGTTCCTGATCGCGGAAAGCGGCGGCAGGACGATCGTCACCGCCCATCTCGCGGGTGATTTCCCGGGCAGCCCGCTGGACTTGCGCTACTTCTTCTCGATCAGCGGGGACAAGATCGCGTCGCTGGAGATCCGGCCGTGAGCTTCGATCTCGGCCTTGCAGGGCGCCGCGCCCTGGTCACGGGGGGCACCCGGGGCATTGGCGCCGCCGTCGTCGCATCCCTCCGCCAGGCGGGCGCCGTGGTGGTCGCCGCCGCCCGCTCTGTTCCCGATGAATCGCCCGAGGGTGTCATTCTCGTCGCCGCCGACATGGCGACGGCGGAAGGGTGCCGGGTCGTGGCCGAAAGGGTGCTCGATCGCCTGGGGGGCATCGATATCATCGTCAATGTCCTGGGCGGATCGAGCGCGCCGGGCGGGGGCTTCGCCGCCCTTGACGACGAGGAATGGGCGGCCGCCATCGCGCGGAACCTGATGCCCGCCGTCCGCATGGACCGGGCCTTGTTGCCGGCGATGATCGGGCAGGGGGCGGGGGTCATCATTCATGTCACCTCGATCCAGCACGAGTTGCCGTTGCCGGAATCGACCACCGCCTATGCGGCGGCGAAGGCGGCACTGTCGACCTACAGCAAGAGCCTGTCGAAGGAGGTGGCGCCGAAGGGCATCCGCGTCGTCCGTGTCTCACCCGGCTGGACCGAGACCGAGGCCGCCGTCGATCTCGCCCAGCGGCTCGCCGAGCAGGCGGGCACCGATCACGAGGGCGGCAAGGCGATCATCATGAAATCGCTCGGCGGCATTCCCATCGGCCGCCCGGCCCGGCCAGACGAAGTCGCCGACCTGATCACCTTCCTGGTCTCACCACGCTCGGCTTCGATCACCGGCACCGAATATGTCATCGACGGTGGCACCGTGCCGACCGCCTGAGCCCGCCGCGCTCAATCCGGCCGGATGTCATCCACCAGCGGCCAGTAGAAATCCGCCGGCAGGCCGGCCTCGGCGCGCTTGTCCTCGTTGAAGGGCGGCTTCAGGGCGCCGTGGAAATAGCGCCGGGCCAGGGCCTGGAAAGTCTCCTGCACCGGCAGGCCGCCGCGCTCGCACAGGAAACGAAACCAGGTCGCGCCATGGGCGACATGGCCCACTTCCTCGGCATAGATCGTCTCAAGCGCGGCGACGGCGTCGTCCTGCCCGGCCTTGCGGAACATCGCGATCATGGGCGGTGTCACGTCGAGGCCGCGCGCCTCGAGGATCATCGGCACCACCGCGAGCCGGGCCATCAGGTCCCCCGCCGTGTCTTCGGCGGCGTGCCACATCTCGGCATGGGCCGGCATGTCGCCATAGAAACTGTCCCGGGCGCGCAGGCAGTCTTCCAGCAGCTGGAAATGCCTGGCTTCCTCATCCGCCGTCCGCACCCAATCGTCGTAGAATTCGAGGGGCATGAGCGTCGCCGTGAAACGGGCGATGATGTCCCAATGCAGATCGACCGCGTTCAGCTCGATATGCGCGACCGCATGAAGCAGCGCCTTCCGTCCTTGCGCCGACCCCGGCCGCCGCCGGGGAACGTCACGCGGCGCCAGCAATTCGGGCTTGTCGGGCCGGGCCGGATGCGCCGGCGGGCTGGCCTCGCCGAGCGCCATCGGCCGCCCCGCCGCACGACCCTCGAACCACGCGCGGGCATGAGCGCGCGACTTCACGGTCTTCTCCCGCGCATCCGCCGTGGTCAAGACATCGACGGCGCAAGCGGCCAGGCTATCGGGGGGAAGGGGCATGGCGGGGAAGGTAGGGGATTGCGGGGAGGGATGCTATGGTAATAATAATATATTGGATATAACGCCCATCAATTTAATTTTATGTATTCGACAAAGGAGCTTTCGGGGACTCTTCAAGAGATTTTTCATTTTTCTCAATCCAATCTTCCAGATTATTCATAAGATCAGGCCAAACGTCATTGTATTCGTAATGAAATGTTTCCATGCACAACTTCATTCTATCAGGGTGACGCTCGCCGTGCAGATCCATCCAACGGTTGGAGAATGTCGTCTCAAATTCACGGTAGTCGGTCACCGAGTACCCTCCGATGAGGCCCTCGTAGTTCGGATGAGCGCTTTCCGACAATTCAGCGTAGAGCCTCTTCAATCCGGGGTATCGTTTGTCGCATTTTTCTAGCACCGTAACGATGTTGATGGCAGTGGGCATCAAATCGTTGTTTCGTGAACCAAGTAAGAGCACCGAAGTTTTTTCGGCGAACACATGAAATTTGAGTTCGCCTTCGAGCACCTGCCGCATAAGCATATTGACGTGAATGAGCGTGGCGAGCGTCTCGAACCCGCTCCGTAGCAAAATACGCGCTCCTAGGCCATGCCCTTGCCGGTGAAGAGCATAGGACTGCGCCATAAGGTCATGCTCCCGCCAAAAGGCCAGCTCGCGCAATTCCCAGACCCGGAATGGAGCCTTCCATTTGTAAACGACCGGGTTCCTGGAAAGCAGGCCGCCGATTGAAATGCTCTGGAGAAGAGACTCCCGCCAGATTGCAAGGTTCTGTTCGATTGTGTCCATGCGGCGGACAATAGCATCCCTCGACCATTGTGGTCATTTCCGACGACCGTTTGGGAAGCCGAATTTCGAAGACACAATACTCAATTATCACACGATTTCATTGAGGCCCGATCTCCATAGCAACCTTGATACCGGAAGCACACCATGTGTATATATACACATGAATAGCCGGGAAGTGATCGAGCGGCTCAAGGCGGATGGCCGGCAGCAGGTCGCCCAGAAGGGTAGCCACGTCCAGTTCAAGCATCCATCGAAGCCGGGGCGGGTGACGGTGCCGCATCCGAAGCGCGATTTCGCGATCGGCACTCTTGCCAGCATCGAGAAACAGTCCGGCCTCAAGTTGAGGTAATGCCCATGCGCCAGTTCATCGCCCTGATCCACAAGGACAAGGACAGCGACTACAGTGTTTCGTTTCCGGATCTTCCGGGCTGCGTGACCGCGGGAGCCAGCCTGGATGAAGCCATGACCCAGGCGGAAGAGGCCCTGGCCCTGCATGTCGAAGGCCTGATCGAGGACGGCGAGCCCTTGCCCGAGCCGAGCACGCTGGAGGCCGTCATGGCGGAGCGGGAGAACCGCAACGCGGTCGCCTTCCTCGTCACGCTGCCGGCGAAGGCGCCGAAGACGGTGCGCGTCAACGTGACTTTTCCCGAGGATGTGCTGGCGGAAATCGACCGCTATGCCGAACGGCATGGGCTGACGCGGTCCGGCTTCCTCGCCGTCGCGGCCAAGGGGGAAATCGAGCGCGCGGCCTGAGCACCCAATTATCCGCCTTCCTCCATTGCAGGAACCGCCCGCGTCCCCATATCCCGGGGGTGCGCGGCGACCACGGTCGCCGCGCGGGTCCATGGAGACTGGATGTCGGAACTTGTGCGATAGGGCTCTCTGACTTTCAGAGAGCCTCGTGATGTCGAACCCGCCGGGTGCGTGTGCGCCCGGGCGTTTCTTCACGTCTGTCACACGAGACGACCATGAATATTTCCAGGCACGAACAACGGGCGCTGCATGTTCTCGCCCTCGGCGGCTGTATCCGTCATGAGCGCGGCGATGGTCCCAAAATCACTTCCGTCACCTGCTTCACCCGCGAGGGGATGATCCTCGCCGATTTCGACCAGGCGGTGTTCAACCGGCTGCGGCGTAAGCGGCTGATCGAATCCCGCGCGGGCAGCCCATACCGCATCTCGAAACGCGGCCGCGTCTCGGTTCGCGCGCAACTCGACAATCAGGGGTTCTGACATGCTGATCCGCGATGAAACCCCCGGCGACATCCCGGCCATCGGCCGGGTCGTCACCGAGGCCATGCGGCTGTTGCCGCAAGCGACCGGGACCGAAGCCGCCATCGTCGAGCGGCTGCGGGCGGCGGGGGCGCTTACCCTCTCGCTCGTCGCCGAGGACGAGGGGGAGGTGATCGGCTATCTGGCCGCCTCGTCGGCGCGGATCGGGCCGCAGGAAGGCTGGGGCCTGATCGGGCCGCTGGCGGTGCTGCCCGCGCGCCATCGCCGGGGCATCGGCTCGGCCCTGATGGCGGAAGCCCTCGGCCGGCTGCGGGCTACCGGCCGGGGGGCGGCGCTGGTGGGCGACCCCGCCTATTACGGCCGCTTCGGCTTCCGGGCTTTCCCGGGGCTTACCGTCGAGGGTTGCCCGCCCGAAGTGGTTCAGGCCTTGCCCTTCGACGGCAGCGCGCCGCAGGGCGAGCTGATCCACCATCCGGCCTTCGGCCTCGGGCCTCAGGCCTGAGAGCCGGCCGGGTTAGCGGGACTTGATGAAGGCATCCAGCTTGCCCAGCGTCTGGAGGCCGAGTTCGATGGCGCCGAAGCCTTTCGCCGTCTGGAACTCGGCCTCCGTGCTGAACACCATGCCGAGGGTGACCCGGGTCGCCCCGCCCTCCGCCTCGAAACTCGCCCAGGCGTCGGCGTGTTTCGGGCCGTTCTCGCCCCAGTGCAGCGTATAGGCGATGCGCTCTTCCGGCCGGACCTCGGCATAGCGGTGGTGATTGGGGAACACGGTGCCGTCGGGCCCGATCATGTCGAACACCCATTCGCCGCCCGATCGCAGGTCGATCCTCTTGGTGCGGCAGGAAAACCCGTCCGGCCCCCACCATCGCGGCAGCGTCTCGGGGTTCAGCCAGGTGTTCCAGACCACGCTTCGCGGCGCCCCGATCACCCGTTGCAGCACCATGGTGCGCCGGGCGACGGCGGCGAGATTGTCCAGCCCCGCGTCGAAGCCCTGGCGATAGCCGGCCTCCATATCCTCGGCCAGGGATGAAAGCTGAACCGTGACGGCCAGCCGGCCGCGCTCCGCCGTGCCGGAGACATCGGCCGTCACCAGCGCCGCCGACTGTACCGCGCCCTCGGCCGAGACCACCTCGTAATTCACGCTGCGCAGCAGGGGCTGCAATTCCAGCCAGCCGCATTCGCAGCGGATATCCTTCTGGCCCGGGGCCTTGCACAGCGAGACCTCGCGCCCACCCACCCGCGTGTCGGCCTCGAGGAATTCGACGGTCACGGCCGGGCTCGGCGCCGCCCAGATCGCCCGCGCGGCCGGGGCCGTCCAGACCTGCCACAGGGTGGCGAGGGGCGCGGAAACTTCCCGCTCGAAGGTGAGCGTCGCGAAGCGGCCCCGCGCAAACCCTTGCGCGGAAAGCCCGTCGTCCGAATGCGGCTTCGATGTCATTCCCCGCTCTCCCTCATTGCCTGTAACGCCAAGGCCTCCAACCGGTCGAGCCGGCCCTCCCACAGGGCGCGCTGCTCGTCGAGCCAGGCCCGCGCCGGCGCCAAAGCCTCCGGCACCAGGGCGCAGGTCCGCACCCGCCCGTCCTTCGCCGTGACGATCAGCCCGGCCTCTTCCAGCACCGTCAGATGCCGCATCACCGTCGGCAACCGCAACCCCGTCGGCCCGGACAGTTCCGTGACCCGCGCCGGCCTTTCGGCCAACCGGCTCAGGATCGACCGCCGCGTCGGATCGGCCAGGGCATGGAAGAGCTGCGACAGTTCCGGATGATGCTTAGTCATGTCGCTAACTATCATGGCGAAAGGAGAGGGCGCAAGGGAAAGTTTGTGAGTTGGCTAAGTGATGGGTCCTGTCGCGGCGCGGATGGCGGCCCCGGTCAAGATCGCCGCCTCCGGCCGTCTGACACCTGCGGCACAGGGCCTTTTCAACCGGTGGGACCTTCGTTGGCCGACAGGAGATAGGCGAGGCAGACACGCGGCAGCTCGCGGCGCAGACGGTCGAGGTCTTCGTCCGAGGGCTGGACCTCCAGCACCACCCTGACCGAGCCGCCGAGTGTCGCCATCAGCATGAAGGCGACGCCATCGACATCGGCGAAGCGGGCATCGGGCGCGGCGGCCAGCAATTCCGCGATCACCTGGGTCATCAGGTTCTGGGTCCGCTTCATCACCTCGGTCAGGTCGAACTCCGCCGCGATGCCATAGATCGCGCGCGATGCCACCATGTCAGCGGTCTTGGCGTCGAGCCACGCGCTCGCCAGACCCCTGGCCAGGCTCGCCAGATCGTGGCCCTTCAGGCGATCCGCCGTCGCCAGCATGGCCTCCACGATGGACTGCAGTTGCCGGTCGACGATGGCGTAAAGCAGCGCCTGCTTGTGCGGGTAATATTGGTACATCGTGCCGACCGACACGCCCGCGCGCTCGGCCACCCGCGTCGTCGTCAAACGCCCCACGCCGTCGGCCAGCAAAACCTGAATGGTGGCTTCGTGAATGGCCGCGATCGTTACCGCCGAGCGCGACTGCTGCGGGGCTTTCCGGGGCTTTAGCAGGGCCGGCGCGGGGCGGGTCATATGCGAATTCCGAAACTGAAGGATCCTTCATATCCTTGCCTTCCACATGATGTCACGCAAGGAGTTTTCGATGGGAACCGTCCTGATCACAGGCTGCTCGACCGGCTTTGGCCGCGAGACCGCGCTGCATTTCCTCAACCAGGGCTGGACTGTTGTCGCCACCATGCGCAACCCGGCCGCCAGCACCCTGCCGCCGTCCGAAAGCTTGCGCGTGCTGCCCCTCGATGTCACCGATCCGCGCAGCATCGCGGCCGCCGTGGCAACGGCGGGGCCGGTGGATGTGCTCGTGAACAACGCCGGCATCGGCTGGTTCAATGCGCTCGAGGGCACCTCGCTCGAGGCGGCGCGGCGCATCTTCGAGACCAATCTGTTCGGCGCCGTCGCCATGATGCAGGCCGTGCTGCCGGGGATGCGCGAAAGGGGCTCGGGCGTGATCGTCAACATCGGCTCCAGCGTGATCTACATGCCCTTGCCGATGCTTTCGGTCTATCGCGCCAGCAAGGCCGCGCTGACGGCGCTGACCGAGTCCATGGTGCCCGAGCTTGCCCTGCTGGGCATCCGCGCCTGCGTCGTCGCGCCGGGCATGGCCCCCGATACCGCCTTCGCCGCCACGACCCACGAGCAGACGACGGCGGGGGGCAGCATCCCCGAGGCTTACGCCGATCTGGCCCGGCAGATGTTCGCGCAGTTCGAAACGGCGGGAAGCAGCGAGATCACCTCGGCGCAGGATGTGGCCGCGGCAGCCTATCGCGCCGCCACGGAAGTTGATTGCCCGATGGTGCTGCCCGCCGGGCCCGATGCGATCGCCTGGTCGCGGCAGCGCTGAATATCCATCGGCGAGCGCAACCGGTCGGTCGGCGCTCGCCGGGGCATTCCGTTGTCGACAGACCCTAGACCGCGGCGCCGAAGAGCATGCCGACGCCCGCCGTCACGGCCATGGCGAAGGCGCCCCAGAAGGTAACGCGCAAGGTCGGCCGCAGCACCCCGGCGCCGCCCGCCCGGGCCCCGATCGCGCCGAGGAGGGCGAGAAAGCCGAGGGAGGCGAGGGCGACGCCCGCCACCAGCCAGGGCCGTGGCAGCACCGCGACCATGAGCAGCGGCAGCCCGGCGCCGACCGAGAAACTCGCGGCCGAGGCCAGTGCCGCCTGGATCGGCCGCGCCGTGGTCACCTCGGAAATACCCAATTCGTCGCGGGCATGGGCCGCCAGCGCGTCCCGAGCCATCAACTGCGCCGCGACCTCATGGGCAAGCCGCTCGTCGAGCCCGCGCGCCCGGTAGATCCGTGCCAGCTCCTCGCGCTCCAGCGCCGGCTGGGTCGCGAGCTCGGCCCGCTCGCGGGCAAGATCCGCCTCCTCGGTATCGGCCTGGGACGAGACCGAGACATATTCCCCGGCCGCCATCGACATGGCCCCGGCGACGAGCCCGGCGATGCCGGTGACCAGCACCTGTCCCGTCGCGACCGAGGCGGCCGCGACCCCGAGAATGAGGCTGGCGGTCGAGACGATACCATCGTTGGCCCCAAGCACCGCCGCCCGCAACCAGCCAATCCGCGAGACGAGATGCGTCTCCCTGTGCCGAAACCGCGCCACCCCGAATCTCCCGCCGTGAACATGCTGCGAGGATAAGCGGATTCTGGGTGGCGGTAACAGACGAGGGGACTATCTGGCTACACCATCCCCGGGCGGGCAACGCCATCACGCACATTGCAAGAGTTCGGAAACCCAGGACTGTCAGGAGGATGTGGTGAATAGCACCCGCTCGAAGGTGAGGGGCGCGAAAAGGCCCCGAGCAAATCTTTGCGCGGTATGCCCGTCCTTCGCCGTGACGATCAGCCTGGCCTCCTCCAGCACCGCTGGATGCCGTATCACCGTCGGCAGCCGCAGCCGCAGCCGCGTCGGATCGGACAGCCCCGTGACCGGCGTCGGCCTCTCGGCCAGCCGGCTCAAGATCGACCGCCGCATCGGATCGGCCAGGGCATAGAAAAGTGCAACAGCTCCGCATAGTGCTTAGTCACGTCGCTAACTATCATGGTGAAGGGGGGCGGAGTCATGGCGGGAAAGGTAAAGGAAGGCGAGGAGGGAGGTCGGTGGAAGAGAAAAACAGTATATTAGATATAGCGCCCCCTTAATCCCGTAGCGTCCCCTTAATTCCGAAAATCAATCTGCCAGTGCCTATCCGTAAATCCGCTTGTAGGTGTCGCTGGAAAATTCGATAATAGCGATGTTGCTTTCCTTAACGCTTCTGCGTATCTCGTTCGGATCAATCGCCATAACGTCCTTCAAGAGACTCAGCAATTCTGGATTCTCCCAGTTCC
Source organism: Zavarzinia sp. (assembly GCF_049306435.1). Taxonomy (NCBI): domain Bacteria; kingdom Pseudomonadati; phylum Pseudomonadota; class Alphaproteobacteria; order Rhodospirillales; family Zavarziniaceae; genus Zavarzinia; species Zavarzinia sp. The sequence continues at coordinate 457 of NZ_JBAQRT010000048.1, read as the reverse complement.
ACGATGTCGATCCAATAACCGCTGTGAACGCCTCAATACTGTCAAAGTGCCATGTGAGTGTCTCAACTGTTTTCCGGCATTTTTCATAGCCGTCGAAATTGAATACCTGTCCCTTTGCCGCCAGAGAACGGAGCTTGATTGTTAACGGCAGCAAGGCCTCCAATACATCCAGCAGGTGCTTTGCATCATTCTTACCGTTCTTCTGAATGTAAGCAATCGAGCCCTTAGTCACCTTGCCGGCATCGTCACCACCATCCCAACTCGGCTCGTAGCTCGCCATGCCCATCTTTATTATCTCCAAGTGCGTGATGGGCTTGGGTATTTCGGCGATGTAAGAACCTGACTCAAAAGCCTACTATCGCGCGAGCCTTCTGATGGCGAGTTGGATCGAGGCGAGGGTGACGAAAGCGCGAAGGGTGTCGGCGAGGTTTTCCCAGTCCTTGGCGAGGCGTCGGTT
>NZ_JBAQRT010000047.1:0-48955 GCF_049306435.1 Zavarzinia sp. | reverse complement strand
GGTCGATGCCGTCGATCGTCAGGCGGCCGGCGGCGGTCGCGGCGAGGCCGATCAGGCCATCGGCCAGCGGCTGCTGGCCATTGCCGCCGACCCCGGCGATGCCGAGGATTTCGCCCGCGCGCAGTTCGATATCGATCCCCTCGACCCCCAATGTGCCATCGGGTCGGCGGACGGAGAAGCCGTCCAGCTTCAGGCGTATGGGGCCCGGCGCGATGGCGGCGCGGGGCGGCGGCGGTGTCCGCTCGCCCACCATCAGCCGGGCGAGTTCGCCGGTGTCGAGGCCCGTCGTCGTCGCATCCGCCAGCACGGTCTTGCCCTGGCGCATCACGGTCACCCGGTCGGCATGTTCGAGGACTTCGCGCAGCTTGTGGGTGATCAGCACGACGGCGGTGCCGGCGGCGGCGAGGCGGCGCACGAACTCCAGCATGGCGCGGGATTCGGCGTCGGTCAGCACGGCGGTCGGCTCGTCCAGGATGACGATGCGGGCGCCGAGGATCAGCACCTTCAGGATCTCGACCCGCTGGCGCTCCGCGACCGAGAGCGTGTCGATCCGCGCCGTGGCATCGACGGCGAGGCCGACCTCCCGGCCCTTGGCCTCGATGGCGGCGGCGGCGCTGCGCAGGCTGGTGATGCCCGGCACCTGAGTGCCGGCGGCCAGCAGCATGTTCTCGGCCACGGTGAAACTGCCGACCAGGCGGTAATGCTGGTGCACCATGCCGATGCCGGCCCTGGCCGCGTCGGCCGGGCCGCGCAGGGGGAACTCCTGCTCGTCGACCTCGATCGTGCCGGCGTCGGCGGCATAGACGCCGGTCGCGACATTCATGATCGTCGACTTGCCCGCGCCATTCTCGCCGAGAAGGGCGTGAACCTCGCCCCAGCGAACGGTGAAATGGGCCCCGTCCAGCACCTTCTTGTCGCCGAACGCCTTGTCGATATGGTCGAGGGAGAGGGCGGGGCGCTGGCGCCGGGGCATATCGCTCACGATGCACCGCCCGTGAGGCCGAGGCCCTGCAGGCGGCGGCGATAGGCGATGGAGAAACGGTCGGACGGCAGATGGCCTTCCGCCTTGGCATCGAGCGGCAGCGCGGCGGGCACCTGGGATTCGACCATGGCCCGGTCTTCCTCGTTCACCGTCTTCTGGAAGTCGATCCATTCGTCGACCGGCTGGTCCAGGTCGTGGTCCCGCGCCTTCAGCATGAAGATGCGCGAGCGTCCGGCCGACAGGGGCGCGACGATGTCGAAGATATGCTCGTCGCCGCGCGGGAAATGCAGGATCAGCCGGGCGGTGAAGGGCAGATAGACGTCATATTCCGACAGGAGATCGGCGAAATTGGGCTGGCCCTGAAACAGGCTGCCATCCTGCTGCGGCGTCATGAGCTGGAAGCGCAGGCCCGTCGCCGTTTCCTCGACTGCATAAGGCTCGACCTCGGGCCGGTCGGGCCAGCCGAAGGTGGCCGCATGGGCGAAGGAGAAATGGGCGGTATCGCAGAAATTCTCGAGATGGCGGCCGGCGCCGGTCTCCCATACCGCGTCCATCTTGATCCGCTGCCAGGCGGGATCGACCAGTTCCGGCCAGTCCGGGATCGGCTGGTCGGAGCTGCCCTTGAGGCAGGTCCAGACCAGGCCATAGCGCTCCATGACCGGGAAGGTGACGAGGTCGAGCCGGCGGGGTGGTGTCATGTCCGGCGACCCCGGAATGCGCGTGCAGGTCCCGGCGCCATCGAAGCGAAGACCGTGATACTTGCAGACGATCTCACCGCCTTCGAGGCGGCCGAGGGTCATCTTCGTGCCGCGATGCGGACAATAGTCGGCGGCGACGGTGATGCCGCCACCCGTGCGATAGAGGACGAGGGGCACGTCCAGCAGGCGACCGGCGACCGGCCGGCTGCCCACCTCGGCGGAGAAACCCACCGGGTACCAGAAGCCGGCCAGGACATGCCAGTCTTCGGGCGTGAAGGACGAGACGGCCGGGCTGCCGTCGGGCCTGAACATCGACGCGTCCCCTCTTTCGCCCGGCTTACTTCGATGCCGCCGGCATGGTGCCGATCACGCCCTTGACGAAGTAATCGAGCGCCCAGAGCTTCTCGTCGTCCATCACCGCGCCGGCGGGCACGGCTTCGGTGCCGTCCTGCTTGACCACCGGGCCGGCGAAGGGGCTGAAGGTGCCGGCTTCGATCGCCGCGCGGGTCTCGGCGATCCTGGCCTGGGCCTCGGCCGGGACATTGGCGGTGAAGGGCAGCAGGTCGACGGTCTTGGTGTTGATGCCGACGAAGGCGCCGTATTCCTCGGGTGTCCAGCCGCCGGCAATGATCTTCTTCAGCGTCGGGGTCAGGTAGTTTTCCCAGCGGAACACGACCGAGGTCAGGATGCCCTTGGGGGCATAGGCGGTCATGTCGATCTGGTAGCCGATGGCGTATTTGCCCTTCTTCTCGGCGGCATTGAGGGCCGAGGCGGCGGAGAGATTGGTGGCGATCACGTCGGCGCCCTGATCGAGCATGGCTTCCGAGGTCTGACCCTCCTTCACCGGGTCCCACCAGGAATTGGTGAAGATGGCGATCGACTCGGCGCCCGGCTTCATGGCCTGGGCGCCCCGGGTGAAGGCATTGACGTCCCAGTTGACGACGCTGACCGGGAAGCCGGCCAGCATGCCGACCTTGCCCGAGGTGCTGACCGCGCCGGCCGCCATGCCGGCGAGATACCAGGCCTCGTAGGTGCGGGCGTAGAAGCTCTCGAGGTTGGCGCCGTTGGTGGTGCCGGAGGCATTCAGGAAGGCGACGTCGGGATAGGCCTTGGCGGCTTCGAGGATCGGGTCGGAATAGCCGTAGGACGTGCCGACGATGATGTTGTAGCCGCGCTTCACATAGAGATCGACCGCCGCCTTGAAGGCCGTCGACTCCTCGGCGATGCTTTCCGAGGTGGCGATCTTCACGCCCAGGGCTTCTTCCACCTTCACGCGGGCGGCATCCATCGCCTCGTTCCAGCCGCCGTCCTTGATCGCCGCGGCATAGATGAAGGCGATCTTGGGCGGGCCTTTCAGGTCGAAGGCATCGGCCGGCTGGGCGCCGGCGAGGACGGCGAGGCCAAGACCAAGCGCGAGGGCGGTGCCCCTCAGGCCGGCGCGGGCAGCGTTGAAGAATGACATGGAATGATCCCCTGATCCTGTCGATGGCTATGCCGGAGATTTAGCAAGGAGCGTGCCATTGCCATCCTCCAACGGGTTATTGGATATCAATTTCCCCGATTGCCTAAAATTAGAACAAATCTTGATGCAGACGGTACAAATTTTCGGCACGAAGGCCGCCGTGGGGGCACAAGCGATTGTACGGCCATGGAAAATTCAGGATATCCGCGCCGCTCGTGTGTTGGAGCGTTGGGAATTGTGGCTATCCAAGGCCATTTATAAGATTCTCAAGTCTGGTAGATTGGATATCAATGTTGAGGTCCGGCCTTGGCATGGTGCTTGCTGGATCATTCGGCATCGCCCCATGGCGGGTATTTCAGGAACAGGGTGAAGACAGTGACGGCAAAGGCGCAACTGGAAGCGGCGGGCCTCTCGGCGAGGGAGAGCGATTTCAGCGAGATCCCGCAGATCGACCTCGGCCCCATGGCGGGCGACGACCCGGTGGCCAAGCAGGCGACGGCGAAGGCGCTGCGCGATGCCTGCGTCAATGTCGGCTTCTTCTACATCCGCAATCACGGCCTGCCGCAGAAGGTGATCGACGATACGTTCGCGCTCTGCCCGGGCTTCTTCGGCCTGCCGCTCGAAGAGAAGATGAAGATCCATGTGAAGAAATCGGTGAACAACAGCGGCTATACCCCGCTGCTCGAGGAGAATACCGACGAAACCGCCCTCGGCGACCTGCACGAGGGTTTCGATATCGGGAACGAACTGGCGGCGGACGATCCGCTGGCCAGAGGCCGGGAAGCCCTTTACGGCCCCAACCAGTGGCCCGGGAATCTGCCCGGCTTCAAGGAGCAGATGCTGACCTATTTCGAGGAAGTGAAGGCGCTCGGCCGGCGGCTGTTCCGGGCCTTCGCCCTCGCCCTCGACCTGCCGGAGGATTATTTCGATCCGATGGTGACGAAGCCGACCGGGGTCCTTCGCATCCTGTCCTATCCCAGCCAGGAGGGCCCGATCGACCAGCGCCAGATCGGCATCGGCGCCCATACGGATTACGAGTGTTTCACCATCCTCGGCCAGCAGCTGGGCGTGCAGGCGCTGCAGGTTCAGAACGGCAAGGGCGAATGGGTCTCGGCGCCGCCGATTCCGGGCACCTTCGTCGTCAATATCGGCGACCAGATGGCGCGCTGGACCAATGACGTCTTCGCCTCGACCCGGCACCGGGCGCTCAATCTGTCGGGCAAGCCGCGTTATTCGATGCCGTTCTTTCTCGGCACCAATTACGACACGCTGATCGAGGCGCTGCCGTCCTGCGTCGGCCCGGACCGGCCGGCGAAATATCCGCCGGTCGTGGCCGGCGAATACGTCCTGTCGCGCTTCGACGCGACCTACGCCTACCGGCAGGAGCCGAAGGCGGATTGAGCTGACACCTTCCCTTCGTTCGGGCTCAGCGCCGAGGAACGAAGGGAAGGGGCCTCATGGCCTCAGCCGAAATGGACCTTGAGGATTTCGTAGGACTTGTGGCCGCCCGGCGTCGTCACTTCGATCTCGTCACCGACGGTCTTGCCGATCAGGGCGCGTGCGACGGGGGACGACACGGACAGACGCCCGGCCTTCACGTCGGCTTCATCGACACCGACGATCTGATAGTCGACTTTTTCGTCCGTATCGATATCGACGAGGGTGATGTTCGCGCCGAACTTGATGACATTGCCCGAGAGTTTCGAGACGTCGATCACCTGGGCGCGGGAAATCTTGTCCTCGAGCTCGATCACGCGGGTTTCGATGAAACTCTGCTTTTCCTTGGCGGCATGATACTCGGCGTTTTCCGACAGGTCGCCGTGTTCGCGCGCCGCCGAAATGGCCTGGATCACCGCGGGCCGGTCCACCGTTTTCAACCGTTTCAATTCGGCTTCGAGGGCATCATACCCCCCCGCCGTCATGGGCACTTTTTCCATCGCCCCTCTACCTGATTATTGGCACGCCCCAAAGACTGAAGGCCACCGGATTTGCAACAGCCCGGCCGACCTGAAAGGGCCGACCGGGCGGTCGCGGGCATCAAGTGTAGGATTGCAGCGGGGCAACTTCAAGGCGCCCGAGGCGAAGCGCCGCGATTGCCTGTACCGCCGCCTCGGCCCCCGCCGTCGTCGTGTAGTAGGGGATCTTGAGGGTGAGGGCCGTGCGCCGGATCTCGAAGGAATCGGCGATCGATTTCGACCCTTCCGTCGTGTTGAACATCAGGGCGATCTCGCCATTCTTCATCGCGTCGACGATATGCGGCCGGCCTTCGAGAACCTTGCTGACGCGCCTGGCGGGAACGCCGTTCTCCTCGAGGAAATCGGCCGTGCCCCTGGTCGCGACGATCTCGAAGCCCATGGCGACGAGCTGGCGCGCCGGCTCCAGCACAGCGGCCTTGTCGGCCCGGCGGACGGAAATGAACACCTTGCCCGACTGCGGCAGGCGGGTGCCCGAGGCCAGCTGCGACTTGGCGAAAGCCAGTTCGAAGGTCCGGTCGAGGCCCATCACCTCGCCGGTCGATCTCATCTCGGGGCCGAGCAGGATGTCGACACCGGGGAAGCGGGCGAAGGGGAAGACCGATTCCTTGACCGCGACATGGTCGAGCTTCTTCCACTTGAGGCCGAAGCTCGCCAGCTTCTCGCCGGCCATGACGCGGGAGGCGATCTTGGCGACCGGAATGCCGATCGCCTTGGCGACGAAGGGCACGGTGCGGGACGCGCGGGGGTTCACCTCGAGGACATAGATATCCTCGCCCTGGATCGCGAACTGGACGTTCATCAGGCCGACGACGCCGAGCGCCTTGGCCATCAGCTCGGTCTGGCGCTTCAGTTCGGAAATCATCGCTTCCGACAGGGAGTAGGGCGGCAGCGAACAGGCGGAATCGCCCGAATGGATGCCCGCTTCCTCGATGTGTTCCATGATCCCGGCGACGTAGACGGTATCGCGGTCGGCGAGGGCGTCGACATCGACTTCCGTGGCCTGGCTCAGGTAACCGTCGATCAGCACCGGATTGTCGCCGGAAACGACCACGGCCTCGGTCATGTAGCGGTTGAGACCGGGGATATCGCGCACGATCTCCATCGCCCGGCCACCAAGGACATAGGACGGACGGATGACGACGGGAAAGCCGATTCGCTCGACGACGGCGCGCGCTTCCTCGGCCGAGGTGGCGATGCCGTTGTTCGGCTGGCGCAGGCCCAGCTTCTGCAGGAGGGCCTGGAACCGCTCGCGGTCCTCGGCCACGTCGATCGCATCGGGCGAGGTGCCGAGGATGGGAATGCCGGCGTTCTCGAGCGCCTGCGACAGTTTCAGCGGGGTCTGGCCGCCGAACTGGACGATGACGCCGTGGACGGTGCCATTCTGTTTCTCGGTCTCGATCAGCTCGAGCACGTCTTCCGCGGTCAGCGGCTCGAAATACAGGCGGTCCGAGGTGTCATAGTCGGTCGAGACGGTCTCGGGATTGCAGTTGACCATGATGGTCTCATAGCCCGCTTCGGTCAGCGCGTAGCAGGCATGGACGCAGCAATAGTCGAACTCGATGCCCTGGCCGATGCGGTTCGGCCCGCCGCCGAGGATGACGACCTTTCTGGCGTCGCTCGGCTGGGCTTCGCATTCCGGTTCGCCGAAATCGGCCGATTCATAGGTCGAATACATATAGGGTGTGCGGCTGTCGAATTCCGCGGCGCAGGTGTCGATGCGCTTGAACACCGGGCGGACGCCGAGGGCGCGGCGATCGGCCCGCACCTTCTGCTCCGTGGTGTTGCCCAGCTTGGCCAGGCGCTTGTCGGAAAAGCCCATGGCTTTCAGGCGGCGCCAGCCGGCGGCGGTCCGGGGCAGACCACTGTCGATGACCCGGGCTTCCTCGGCGACGATCTCCTCGATCTCGCGCAGGAACCAGGGATCCATCCTGGTGATGTCGGCGATCTCCTCGACCGTGAGGCCGGCGCGGAAGCCGTCGGCGACGACGACCAGGCGATCCGGCACCGGCTTGCCCAGTTCGACCTCGATCAGGTCGCGGTCGCCGTGCAGGCGCTCCACGGGATCGAAGCCGGACAGGCCGGTTTCCATCGAGCGCAGGGCCTTCTGCACCGATTCCTTGAAGGTGCGGCCGATCGACATGGCTTCGCCGACCGACTTCATCGCCGTCGTCAGCAGCGCTTCCGAGCCCTTGAACTTCTCGAAGGTGAAGCGCGGCATCTTGGTGACGACATAATCGATGGTCGGCTCGAAGGACGCCGGGGTAACGCCGGTGATGTCGTTCATCAGCTCGTCCAGCGTGTAACCGATGGCGAGTTTGGCGGCGACCTTGGCGATCGGGAAGCCCGTCGCCTTGGAGGCGAGGGCCGACGAGCGCGAGACGCGCGGATTCATCTCGATCACAACCATGCGGCCGTCGGCGGGATTGATCGCGAACTGGACGTTGGAGCCGCCGGTTTCCACCCCGATCTCGCGCAGCACCGCGATCGAGGCGTTGCGCATGATCTGATATTCCTTGTCGGTCAAGGTCAGCGCGGGCGCGACGGTGATGGAATCACCGGTATGGATGCCCATCGGATCGATATTCTCGATGGAACAGATGATGATGCAGTTGTCCGCCTTGTCGCGGACGACTTCCATCTCGTATTCCTTCCAGCCGGCGACCGATTCCTCGATCAGCACTTCGGTGGTCGGCGAGGCATCGAGACCCGAGGTCACGATGCGGTCGAATTCTTCCCGCGTATAGGCGATGCCGCCGCCGGTGCCGCCCAGGGTGAAGCTGGGCCGGATCACCGCCGGCAGGCCGATGTCGCCAAGGGCGTCCATGGCTTCCGCCATCGAATGGGCGACGCGGGACTTGGGGCTTTCCAGCCCCAGCTTGTCCATGGCGTCGCGGAAGCGCAGGCGGTCCTCGGCCTTCTCGATCGCCTCGCGGTTGGCGCCGATCAGCTCGACATTATACTTCGCCAGGGTGCCGTCGTCGGCGAGGGCCATCGCCGTGTTCAGCGCGGTCTGGCCGCCCATGGTGGGAAGGAGGGCGTCGGGCCGTTCCTTCTCGATGATCTTGGCGACGATCTCGGGCGTGATCGGCTCGATATAGGTCGCGTCGGCCAGCCCCGGGTCGGTCATGATGGTCGCCGGGTTGGAATTGACCAGGACGACCCGATACCCTTCGTCCTTCAGCGCCTTGCAGGCCTGGGTGCCGGAATAGTCGAACTCGCAGGCCTGGCCGATCACGATCGGCCCCGCCCCGATGATCATGATCGAGGTGATGTCGGTACGCTTAGGCATGGGACTTCACCAGGTCGATAAACCGATCGAAGAGATAATGGCTGTCCTCGGGACCCGGGGACGCCTCGGGGTGGTACTGGACCGAGAACACCGGCTTGTCCAGCATCCGCAGACCCTCGTTGGTGCCGTCGAAGAGGGAGATGTGAGTCTCCTCGGCATTGGCGGGCAGGGTCTCGGGCAGGACGACGAAGCCGTGGTTCTGGCTGGTGATCTCGACCTTGCCGGTGGTCTTGTCCTTGACCGGATGATTGGCGCCGCGGTGGCCCTGCTTCATCTTGGCGGTCCTGGCGCCGAGGGCGAGGGCCAGCATCTGATGGCCGAGGCAGATGCCGAACACCGGCTTGCCGCTGTCGATCAGGCTGCGGATCACGGGCACGGCATAGACGCCGGTCGCCGCCGGATCGCCCGGGCCGTTGGACAGGAAGATGCCATCGGGCGACAGGGCGAGGATCGCCTCGGCCGAGGTGTCGCCCGGAACGACCGTCACCTTGGCGCCGGTCGCCGCGAGGCAGCGCAGGATGTTCCGCTTCACGCCGTAATCGATGGCGACGATGTGGAACTTCGCGTTGTCCTGCCGGCCGTAGCCCTTGCCGAGGGACCACAGGGTCTCGTCCCAGCTGTAGGACTGGCGGCAGAACACCTGCTTCGCGACATCGAGCCCTTCGAGGCCGGGGAAGGCGGCGGCCTTGGCCTTCAGGGCGGTGAGGTCGAATTCGCCTTTGCTGTTGTGAGCGATCACGCCGTTCGGGGCGCCGACGGCGCGAATCAGCCGGGTCAGGCGCCTCGTGTCGACGCCGGCAAGGCCGACGAGGCCGCGCCGCAGCGCCCAGGCGTCGAGATGGCTGGCGGCGCGCCATGAGCTCGGCTCGGTCACATCGGCGCGCAGGATCAGGCCGCGGGCGGCGGGGCCGACGGATTCGATATCCTCGAAATTCGTGCCGACATTGCCGATGTGCGGGAAGGTGAAGGTGATGATCTGCTCGGCATAGGAAGGATCCGTCAGGATCTCCTGATAGCCGGTCATCGAGGTGTTGAAACAGACTTCGCCGACCGCGTCGCCTTCGGCGCCGAGGCCCCGGCCCCAAAGGGTCGTGCCATCGGCGAGGACGAGAACGCCGGTCGGTTTGGCGCCCGCAGCCTCATCGGCGGTTGGGCGCGCGTCGTCAGGAATGCTGCCCCGCGGGGGGAGCGGGGGCATGGTGTCTGGCGTCGTAGGCATCAGGGAACTCCGCGGCAGGGGGTACCGGCCGGACAAATCGGGCGGACCTTAAAGGCGGGTGGCGTCCGCGTCAAGGGATCGGTCGCAATTGAAAGTGCCATTTTGCTCAACGGCTTATGGTCTATGCATGACAGGTGCGCTAATGTGCCGGGCCTTGAGCGAAGAGGATACGAAACCATGCTGCGCGATGAACTGAATGCCGCCCTGAAGGAGGCGATGCGCGCCAAGGACATGCTGCGCGTCACGACGATCCGCATGATGCTGGCGGCCTTCAAGGATCGCGACATCGCCGCCCGTACCGAAGGACCCGACGCGGGCGTCGGCGAGGCGGAGCTTGTCACCGTCATGCAGAAACTGATCAAGCAGCGCCGCGATTCGATCGAGGCTTACGACAAGGGCGGCCGTCCCGAACTCGCCGACAAGGAGCGGGCCGAGATCGCCGTGATCGAAGCCTTCCTGCCCAAGCAGATGGACGAGGCGGAAGCGAAGGTGGCCATCGCCGCCGCCGTCGCCGAGCTGGGCGCGTCGGGCATGAAGGACATGGGCAAGGTCATGGCCCTGCTGCGCGAACGTCACGGCGGCGTGATGGATTTCGGCAAGGCCAGCCCCCTGGTCAAGGCGGCCCTCAGCTGAGTCAAGGGGGTTAACGCCCCCGAACACAAAAGATATCGCCAAAATGTGGGGGATATTGTCTAATCGGCGGGAAGTGGATCGAGCCTGGCAGATTCCCGCGCCGGGGGGCGGTGCCATCAGAAAGACCGAGCTCGATGATTTCATGCTGGCCTGTGACCCCCGGATGGTTGCGTTTGCGGGAGGAACTGAGTGGCGCCCTGTTGGTGGCGGCTCTGTGTGTCGCCGTTCCGATGGCGGGCGCGCGGGCGCAGCAGGCGGATCCGGCCCCGGCGGCCACGCCGGTCCCCACGCTTCAATCCCTGCTCGACCGGGCGACCTTCTGGCGCCAGCACGGACGGCCCGAACTGGCGCGGCAATTGCTGGATCAGGTCCTCGCCGCCGAACCCGCGAATGTGGAAGCGATCTACCAGTCCGGCCTCGTCGCGACCGAAACCGGCGATGCCGCCAAGGCCGCCGCTCTTCTCGAGCGTCTGACGGCGCTGGTGCCTTCCGATGCCCGGGTCGATCGCCTGAAGCAGTCGATCGCGCGCGGCCAGATCTCACCCGCCCTGATCGAGCAGGCGCGGTCGGCTTCCCGCGCCGGTGATCAGGCTGCCGCGGTCGCTTTCTACCGTCAGGCCTTCGCCGGTCTGCCGCCGCCGCTGGAATACGCCGTCGAATATTACAACGCGCTGGCCGGCACGGAAGAAGGCTGGGCCGAGGGGCGGGAGCGTCTCGGCGCGCTGGCCAAGCGCAGCCCCGGCGATACCGCGCTGCAACTGTCCTATGCCAAGGTGCTGACCTATCGCGAAGTCAGCCGCCGCGAGGGCATCGCGATGCTGGCCCGGCTGGCGCCCACGTCGCAGGAAGCGCTCAAGGCCTGGAGCAACGCGCTGGTCTGGCTCAACGCCTCGCTGTCGGACGAGCCCTTGTATCGCAGCTATCTCGCCGATCACGCGGACGACAAGGCGGTGGCCGACAGGCTGGCCGAGTTGACCGCGCCCCTGAAGCCCGACACGGCGGAGCGGGCGGTTGCCCTTGCCTATACGGCCGTTGCCGACAAACGCTACGCCGAGGCGGAAAAACTCTTCCTGATCGCCCTGGGTTTCGAGCCGGACAACACCTCGGCGCTGACCGGCCTGGCCAGCCTGAAGATGAACGCCGGGCGCACGAAAGAGGCGATGGAGTACATGGACCGGGCGGTCGCGATCGATCCCGCTCTCAAGGACCAATATACCGACCTCTACCGGGCCGGCACCTTCGTGTCCGGTTACAACGCGGCATCGGCGGCGGCGAGGGCGGGCCGCCTCGCCGAAGCCGAGCGGCTGCTGCGCCCGCTCATCGGGGCCGGCTACAAGGAACAACGGATTGCGATCGCGCTGCTTGCCAGCGTGAAGGAGCGCCAGCGGCAGTATGCCGAGGCGGAAAAATACTATCGCATGGTGCTGAAGGCGCGCCCCGGCGACCGCGAGGCGACGGCAGGTCTTTACCGTGTTCTCATCGGCCAGAACAAGCTGGCGGCCGCCCAGGCGCTAGAAGCCCGGGTTCCGGCCGAATTGCGGGAGCGGATGCAGGACAGTTTCGCTGCCGCCGAAGCCGACAAGCTGCGCAAGGAAGCCGAGGCCATGGCGCGCTCCGGCGATGTCGCGGGTGCGCGCAGGACCTATGATCAGGCGTTGTCGCGCGCGTCCGACAGTCCGTGGCTGCGCCTGTCCTATGCCCGGTTCCTGCTGAAGCAGGGGGACGACCGCGGCGCCGAAGCCGTGATGGCGCCGGTGACGGCCGGGACCTCACCCGGTGCCGAAGGCTTGCACGCCGCCGCCCTGTTCGCGCTCGAGCGCGGTCGCCCGCAGGAAGCGGCGGCCTTGCTGAACCGTATTCCCGGGCCGAAGCGCACCAAGGCCATCAAGGCGCTGGCTGAAGACATCGCGCTGAAGAACACGTTGAAGGCGGCGCAGCTGGCCGCCGCCTCGGGCCATCAGGCCGAGGCTCAGGCGACATTCCGCTCGCTCGCCCAGCGCAAGGATCTGACCCCCGCCATGCAGGGCGAAATCGCCGCCGCGCTGGCGGAACTGGGGGATGGCGCGGGGGCCCTCGCGCTCGCGCGCCGCGAATTGGCCAAGCCCCTGCCGGCCGGGGCGAAATTCGGCGACTATGCCGCGCTCCTGGGCGTCATCGCCCGGGAAGGCGGCGAAAGCGAGACCGAAGCCATGGTCGCCCGGCTGCAGCCGCTGGCACGGAATGACGAGGACGGGCAGCAACTGGCCGGAATGCGCAGCGGCCTGATCGCGACGCGGGCCGACCGGCTGCGCCAGGCGGGCCAGCAACAGGCGGCCTATGACCTGCTGTTGCCGGCGCTGCGGGCCGATCCCCGGAACGAGACGTTGCAGGCCGCGATGGCCCGGGTCTATGCCTCGGCGAAAATGTATGGCGAGGCGATGAAAATCTATGACCGCCTGCTGGCCCGGACCCCGGGTGATCACGATCTCGCGCTTCAGGCGGTCTGGGCGTCCTTTGGCGACGGGGATTACGACCGGGCGCGCGAGCTGATCGATCCGCTGCTCGAATCCGGCTGGCAGAATTCGCAGCTCTATTACGCCGATGGTCTTCTGTCGCGGGCGGAAGGCGATACCGGGCAGGCGATCCGGTCCCTGGAGACGGCGCAGGCCTTGCGGGCCACCGAACTCGGGATCAGCCTGACGGATATTTCATTGTCTTCCGCCCCCGTCGGCGGTTCGGTCGCGGTCTCTCCCTATCCTCCCATCGAGTGAGTAGCGAAACAGCATGAGCGCGATATTGGCCGGCCTGGTGGTGCTGTTGATCGGCGACAGCCACATGGTGCACGAAGGTGGACTGATCGATCTCCTGCCGCAGTCCCTGACCGCGGATGGCGCCAAGGTCTATGCCTATGGCGCCTGCGGGACGACGCCGACCGATTATCTGACGCCGAAGACCACCGATTGCGGCATTGCCTCCCGTGTCGGCACGGGGCCGGTGCAGCGGGCCGAGGGGACCGGACGGCCGGTCTGGGATGCCCGCGACCTGATCGCGAAGACAAAGCCCGATCTGGTCATCGTCGTCATGGGCGATACGCTGGGCGCCTACAAGATGGACGCGCTGCCCCGGGCCTGGGTCTGGGATCAGGTCACCGCGCTGACCGGCGAGCTTCGCGCCGCCTCCCTGTCCTGCGACTGGATCGGCCCGCCCTGGGGCACGAACAATCCGGCCTTCGGCAAGACGCAAGGGCGCGTGACCGAGCTTTCGGGCTATCTCGCCCAGATCGTCGGCCCCTGCGATTATGTCGATTCGACCACTTTCGCTGCGCCGGACAAGTGGCGGACGATCGACGGCCAGCACCTGGACGCCGCCGGCTACAAGGCCTGGGCCGTGGCCATCACCAGAGCGATCGAGCAGCGCGCCGCCGCACCCGCGGCGATCGCGCCCGTGAAGCCCGGCCTGTGGGACGAGCCATGGTGAGGCGCCTGCTGGCCTGCGCGGCGGTCATCGCCGCCGTGCCCCTGGCCGCCAGCGGCGAGGAAATCCGGCTGTATTCGACCGGCCCCGGCGTCGTTTCCGGCTATGTTCGTTTTCTCGACGCGGCGGCGGGACCTGTTTCGATGTCGACGGCTGCCGGGTCCCAGACGCTGGGCGGCGCCGATGGCACGCTCATCGGTCGTTTCCAGGCGGTGCCGGCCGGTACGCCCCAGCGCGCCACCCTGACCGCGAGCGGCGGCGGCAGCGTGGTCGAGCTGACGGTGGCGGCGGATGAATTCGTCACCATCGCCATTCTGGCCGACGGCCAGAGCCTGCTGATCCGCGACACGCCGCGGGATTTCAACGCGCTGAAGGCGGATATCGCCTTTCTGAATGCCGATCCCGCCTGCATGGGCGCCAGGATGCGGGCCGGGGCGAAGAAGACCGTGGTCTTCGATCGGGTGGCGCCGGGGGGCATCGCCCGTCGTCTGGTCAATCCGGCCGTGGCCGTGGTCGAGGCCGCCTGCGGCGAGGTCGACGTGCCGGGCACGCTCGATCTCGGCACGCTGGAGCCGGGCGGGCGCTACAGTGTCGTCATCGTTCCCGATGGATCGGGCGGTCGCCGCCTGATCGGCGGCCGCGACGAACGCACCAGCTACAACTGAACCTGACGGCGCGCGCCCGGGAACGTCTCATCCATGGTTTTCGCTTCCGTCGAGTTCCTGGCGCTGTTTCTGCCGCTGTTCTTCATCGCCTATATGGTGGTGCCGCGGCAGGGGCGGAATTTCGTCCTCCTGCTGGCCAGCTGGATCTTCTATGGCTGGTGGAAGCCGATTTTCCTGTTGCTTCTGATCGGCGTGACCGTTTTCAGCTTCTATTGCGGGCAGGCGATCGAAAGGGCGGCGGACGACCGGGGCAGGCAGCGGGCGCTGGCCTTCGGGGCGACGGTCAACCTGCTTTGCCTGGGCTGGTTCAAATACGCCAATCTTCTGGTCGACACGACAAACGGCGGCCTGTCCCTGTTCGACCTCGGCGCCATCGCCTGGGACCCGGTGATCCTGCCGATCGGCCTGTCCTTCTATGTGCTGCAGTCGATTTCCTATCTCTACGATATCCGGCGCGGCGTCGTTAAGGCGGAGCCCCATTTCGTCGCCTTCGCCGTCTATATCGCCATGTTCACCCAGCTCATCGCGGGGCCGGTAATTCGCTACCGCTGGGTCGATGCCGAACTGGCGTCGCGGCGTTTGACCCTCGGCGGCTTCACGGCCGGCGCGCGTCGCTTCGCCGTTGGCTTCGCGATGAAGGTGATCATCGCGGATTCCCTGGCGCCTCTCGTCGACATTGCCTTCAATCTGCCGGCGCCGAGCGCCGCCGATGCCTGGCTCGGGCTGCTTGCCTATTCGCTTCAGCTCTATTTCGATTTCGCCGGCTACAGCGCCATGGCGATCGGCCTCGGGCTGATGCTCGGCTTTCATTTTCCCGAGAACTTCAACCACCCCTATCTGGCGACCAGCATTCAGGACTTCTGGCGCCGCTGGCACATCAGCCTGTCGGGCTGGCTGCGCGACTATCTCTATGTCGCGCTGGGCGGCAATCGACAGGGGCCGGCCCGGACCTATGTCAACCTGGTCCTGACCATGGCCATCGGCGGCCTGTGGCATGGCGCGGCCTGGACTTTCCTGGCCTGGGGCCTGCTCCACGGCCTAGCCCTCGCGGTCGAGCGGGCCGGGCGGCAGCGCGGCATCACGGTGCCGCCGTTCATCGCCTATCCGTTGACCATGGCCGTCGTCATGACAGCCTGGACTCTGTTCCGGGCGACGAGCTGGGGCATGGCCGAAACCGTGCTGCTCGGCCAGTTCGGCTTCAACGGGCTTCCGCTCGGCGGGACGATGGCGGTGGCGCTGCATCCGACGATGGTTCTGTGGCTGGCGGTCGGACTGGTGGCGGTCTGGTGGCCGGCGGCATCGCCCGCCATCCGGGCGCGCGTGCCGCGCTGGTGGCAGGCCCTGTGGCCGGCGCTGGCCTTCGCCTATGCGATGGCCCTTCTCGAAGGGCGCGAAACCGTGCCCTTCCTCTATTTCCAGTTCTAGGAGGGGCCGGTGATGGAGAGCGCGGAAGATCGGGATGCCGCCCGCCTGGGCCGGCCCACGGCCCTGTTGCTTGGCCTTGTCATGGTGGTCGGTCTCATGTCCTCGGTGGCCGCGGTCCTGTCGGACAGGGGCAAGGCCCTGATCGGGGGCTTCGGCCTGACCGCCCTTCTGGATGGCGAGGCGACGATGAAACTTGCCCGCCTTCTCAACGAGGATCTGGCCGGCGGCCATGAACTGGCCACGGCGGCGCGGGCCTTGGACTGGCTCGTCGTCGGCGATCTCGGTCTGCAGGTCCGGCGGGGCTGCGGCAACTGGCTGTTCCTGCGCGAGGAACTGGATATCCACCGGGACGGCGGCGCGGCCTCGTCCCGCCGGGTCGCCATGGTCGACGGGGTCAACCGCCTGCTGGCCGCGCGGGGCATTCATCTCGTCGTGGCGATCACGCCGGACAAGAGCCGGATGAAGACCGACGCGCTCTGCCAGGTCGGCCGCCCGGCCAGCCTCGCCGGGCGCTTCGATGCCTTCGCCGCCGGGCTCGGCGCCGCCGGCATCGACAATGTCGATCTTCGCGCCGCGCTCTCCGCCGCCGATGAAGGCGGCTACTACCACACCGACACCCATTGGAGCGAGGCCGGGGCGAAGGCCGCGGCGCAGGCGATCGCCCGCCATCTGGAAGCCGAGCAGCACGCCCCCGTGCGCGGCGCCGACGTTCCCGTGATCGCGGGCGAGGTGAAGGAGCGGGTCGGCGACCTGATCCGCCTCGCCGGGCTCGACGGCGTATCGCCGCCTTTCCGTCCCACGGGCGACAGGACGGCGATCAGCACGATCACCATGCCGGCGATCATCGCGGACGATCTGTTCGGCGACATGGCCGGGCCGCCGCTGGCGGTGATCGGTTCGTCTTATTCGCGGACGGCCAATTTCATCGGTTTCCTGGCCGCCGAACTGGCCGCCCCCGTCGCCGACATGGCGCGGGACGGCGCCGGCTTCGCGGGCGCCGCCATGCCCTATTTCGCCGATGGCGCCTTCACAGCGACTCCGCCCAAGGTGGTGATCTGGGAAATCCCGGAGCGCATCCTCGACGCCCCCCTGACCGCGCAGGAAATCGACTGGGAACGCCGCCTCGCGAGCGGTGCCCTGTAGGACCGGTCAGGGCTTCGCGCGCTCGCCCATCAGGGCGGCCAGGGTCGGCTCGATCGCCTCGGCCATGCGGGCTTGCGCGGCGGCGTCGGGATGCAGGGCGGGGACCGGCGGCGTGTTGCGCGGGTCCATGTAAAGACCGAGGTCGGTCACGCCGTCCTTCAGGAACAGATAGCCGACATCCATGAAGGTGACGCCCCGCGCGGCGGCATAGCGATCGGCGAGGCGCAGGTTCACCGTCTGGTCGAGGGCGGTCTTCAGTGGGCTGATGCCGCTCGGCAGGATGCCCAGCAGCAGGATCTTCGTCATTGGCAACCGCTGGCGCAGCAGGGCGACGATGGCGGCGATGCCCGCTTCGGTCTCCTCGGCGCCCTGGCCCTGGATCGTGTTGTTGGTGCCGATCAGGACGACCGCGACCCTGGGCGCGATACGGTCGATCTCGCCATTCTCGAGCCGCCACAGCGCATTGCCGGTGGTATCGCCGTTGAAGCCGAGATTGACCGCCTTGCGGTTGCCGTAGAACCGCTTCCACAGGCCGAGGAAATCATACTGCGGCGCGGTGCTGGTCAATTCGTAGTTATGGATGATCGAATCGCCGATGAAGATCAGGTCGACGGGGGCGCGGCGGATTTCCTCGAGCTTCTGCTGATGGCGCTCGGCCCACCAGGGCGTGTCGAGGCGGGACTGCGGCGTTGTCGCCGGGTCGTCCGCCCAGGCCCCGCGCGGCGATGCCAGGCTGCAGAAGGCGGCGGCCATGCCGCACAGCGCGCGACGCCGGGTCGGCGGGAGCAAGGGCAGGGGACGCAACACGGTGCTCAAGGGAAAGGGCCTCCGGCCACGGGACATTGCACCCGTACTGGTGATATTCGGCGCTGCGGGATGCGCTTTCCAGCGGGAAATTCAGTGCGGATCGACCCTATCATTGTTTCTTCAGTGGAAACGATCCCTTAACCAATCCCCGGTTTTTCCCGGGCTCCCCGACCGGCATGGTGTCCGCAGGCCCGGATGTGCCTTGCTCCCGCCTCATGTCCGCCGAAGGATCAGTCCATGAAAAAAGCCGTCTTCCTTGCCGCCGCCCTGTTCCTGTCGCCCTTCGCGGCCTCGGCGCAAGTCTCGCCGCCCGGCGACATGCCGGCCGGGACCTACACGGTCGATCCGACCCATGCCAGCCTGACCTTCAAGGTCAATCACTTCGGCCTGTCGAACTACACCGCCCGCTTCCGCCATTTCGACGCCAGGATCGATTTCGATCCCGCCGACGTGACCAAAAGCAAGGTGACGGCCACGATCGACACGCTGTCGCTCCAGACCGATTATCCCTACCCGGAGAAGGTCGATTTCAACAAGGAGATCGGCGCCGGCGAGAAGTGGCTGAACGGCGGCAAATTCCCGACCATCACCTTCGCCTCGACCAGGCTCGAGAAGACCGGCGAGACCACGGGCAAGATGCACGGCGACCTGACCCTGCTCGGCGTGACCAGGCCGGTCGTGCTCGACGTCACCTTCAACGGCGGCTATCCGAAGCATCCGATGTCGGGCCAGCCGATCATGGGCTTTTCCGCGACCGGTAGCCTGAAGCGCAGCGACTTCGGCCTGACCACCTTCGTGCCGGCGATCGGCGACGAGGTGACGGTGATCATCGAAGCCGAATTCCCCAAGGCGGAGTAAGCATCCGTGACGAAGCCCGCCGACCGTTACGCCGGCAGTGCCGTCGCCCTGCACTGGGTGATGGCGCTGGCCATCCTGCTAATGCTCGCCAGCGGCTTCGTCATGGCCTATGGCGACATCGGCCCGTCGCTGAAATTCCGCCTGTACCAGTGGCACAAGTCGCTGGGGGTCCTGGTGCTGGTTACCGCCGCCTTCCGCATCCTGCTGCGGCTCGTGCTGAAGGCGCCGGCCCTGCCGGGCTTCATGCCGGCGTGGGAGGCGAGGGCGGCCAGGGCCGGCCACCTCGCGCTCTATCTCCTGATGGTGGCGATGCCGGTGACCGGCTGGATCGTGGTCTCGGCCAGCGTCTTCGGCCTGCCCACCATCGTCTTCGGCCTGTTCGAATGGCCGCATGTTCCAGGCATCGCCGGCGATGCCGCGGTGGAGAGCGCGGCCAAGGGCGCACATTTCTGGCTGGCCATTCTCATTGCCGCCACCATCGCCGGCCATGTCGCCGCCGTCTTCAAGCATATCGTGATCGATCGCGAAAACATCCTGGCCCGCATGTGGTGGGGCCGGGGAAGGACCCTGTCATGAAACTCGCCGTCCTCGCCGCCGCCTTCGCCCTTCTCGCCGCCCTGCCGGCCGGTGCCGCGACCTATGAGGTCGATCACGGCCGTAGCAGCGTCGGTTTTTCCGGCACCAACAGCGGCGAAACCTTCACCGGCAGATTCACCGCCTGGACCGCCGATATCGTCTTCGATCCGGCCGACCTCGGCGCCAGCCACCTGAAGGTCGTGTTCGACACGGCCAGCGCCGAAACCGGCAATGCCATGTATGACGGCACGCTGCCCCAGGCCGACTGGTTCGCGGTGAAGGACTACCCGACCGCCAGCTTCACCTCGACCGCGATCACCGCCAATGCCGACGGCACCTATACCGCGACGGGCAAATTGCAGATCCGCGACGTGACCAACGAGGTCAGTTTCCCCTTCACCCTGTCGCTGCCGGCCAATGGCCCGGCGGAGGCCAAGGCCAGCCTGAGCCTGAACCGCGTCGCCTATGGCCTCGGCGTCCAGTCGGACCCGGCGGGCGGCTGGGTCGGGCCCTATATCGCCGTCACCATCGACGTCGTCGCGACGCCGAAGCCCTGAGTGTTGTTCCCGCCCGGCGGACGTATCATAGTCCCCGCTTTGTAGCGGGGCCGCGTCATCGGCCGGAGTGGACATGGCTGACGACGTCACCGCCGAGATCAAGTCGCGCCTTCTCCTGTCGACGGTGGTCGGCCGGCGCACCAAGATCACGCGCAAAGGACGGGCCGATTTCATGGCCCTGTGCCCGTTCCACGGCGAGAAGACCCCGTCCTTCCATGTGATGGACGACAAGGGCACCTATTACTGCTTCGGCTGCGGCGAGAAGGGCGACATCTTCAGCTTCGTCCAGAAGACCGAGAATCTTGGTTTCCGCGAGGCTTTGGAGCGGCTGGCGGCGGAAGCCGGCGTCGCCCTGCCGGCGCCGAACCCCGAGGCGAAGCAGCAGGCGGAGAAGCGCCAGACCCTGCAGGACGCACTGGAAGCCGCCTGCACCTGGTATGAAGCCCAGTTGCAGACCGGGGCCGGCGGCGCGGCGCGGGATTATTTCGCGAGGCGGGGTCTTTCCCGCGAGACCATCGCGCGCTTTCGCCTCGGCTATGCCCCGGCCGGCCACACCGCCCTGATGGATGCGCTGGTCGCCCGAGGCTTCCCGCCCGCCCTGCTGATCGAGGCCGGGCTGATCCGCAAGCCCGACGACGGCCGCAGCCCCTACGATTATTTCCGCGACCGGGTGACCTTCCCGATCCGCGACGCGAGGGGAAGGGTCATCGCCTTCGGCGCCCGTACCATGGGCGATGGCGAGCCGAAATATCTGAACTCGCCCGAGACCCCGCTGTTTCACAAGGGCGACACGCTGTTCAACCTGAACCTCGCCCGGGAAGCCGCGCTGAAGGCGGGCCGCGTCGTCGTCTGCGAGGGCTATATGGATGTGATCGCCCTCGACCAGGCCGGCATCGCGGAGGCGGTCGCCCCCCTCGGCACCGCCCTGACCGAGGGCCAGATCGAGGGGCTGTGGCGCCTCGCCCCCGAACCTGTTTTATGTTTCGATGGCGACAAGGCCGGGCAGCGCGCCGCCAGCCGCGCCCTCGACCGCGCCCTGCCGCTGCTGAAACCCGGCCATTCCCTTCGCTTCCTGACCCTGCCCGACAATCTCGACCCGGACGAATTGATCCGCCGCGACGGCGCCCCGGCGATGCGCGCCGCCCTCGACAAGGCGATACCGCTGGTCGATTTCCTGTGGCTGCGCGAGCGCGCGGCCGCCGACCTCGCGACGCCCGAGCGCCGGGCCGCCTTCGAATCCCGAATCGGTCAGGTCCTGCGCGAGATCGGCGACACTCGCGTGCAGGCCTATTACAAGGATGAAGTGCGCGGCCGCCTGCGTAGCCTGATGGACGAGATGCGGCCCCGCCGCCAGCAACAGCAGCGGGAGCGGGGCGGGTTTGGCGGGGGGGCAGGCTTCGGCGCCGGACGGCGCCCCCAGGGCCGCTTTCCGCAGGTTCCGCTGGGTGCCAGCCCCGCGCTCCGCGCTTCCGCCCTTGGCCAGGGCCAGGACAGCGGGGCGGATGCCACCGCGAGGCTGCTGGTGCTCAGCCTCGTGCGCCATCCGCGACTGCTGCCCCGGGTCGACGACGAGCTGGCCCGCATGGAGATTGATTCGCCAGCCCTTGACAGGCTGCGTTCCGCCCTTTTAAGCATGTCTTTTGATATGCCGGACCTTGACAGTGACAAGGTCAAAGGCCACTTAGCGGATGTGGGATTGGCCGAGACGTTTGCCCACCTCGAAGACGATCGTTTCCTGGGGCTGCATGGCATCGCCCGGAACGAGATGACCATCGATCTGGTCGAGGAAGGCTGGCGGCATGTCTTGGCGGTCCATCGCAGACAGACAGGATTGAGGGCGGAGCTGAGCGAAGCGCAGGCGAGTTACGAGGCTTCGCCGACGGAGGCCGGCATCCGGCGCATCCAGGCGATCAAGGAAGAACTGATCCGCATCGAGTCCCAGGTCCAGGCGGCCGGGGTCGATGGCGGCTTTTCTGCATGAGTTGACGGCGGCGTCCGCTGGCGGCGGGGCGCAAGGCCAAGGGGCTGATTACATGGCGAGCAAGAACGCAGAAGCGACCGGCAACGAGGAAGCCCGCGGCGAAGAAGGCGCGGACGGCCCGCTGCTCGATACCGCGGGTCAGGCGGTCAAGCGCATGATCGCCCGCGCCAAGGAGCGCGGCTATGTGACCTATGACGAGATCAACGCCGTGCTGCCGCAGGAGCAGGTGTCTTCCGAGCAGATCGAAGACATCATGGCCATGCTCTCGGAAATGGGCGTGAACGTCGTCGACGGCGAAGAACAGGAAGACCCCGAGCGCGCCAATGCCAAGGAAGAGGAAGACGGCGAATCGCCCGCCTTCCAGACTTCGGGCGCCGAGGAACTGGACCGGACCGACGATCCGGTGCGCATGTACCTGCGCGAGATGGGCTCGGTCGAGCTGCTGTCGCGCGAGGGTGAAATCGCCATCGCCAAGCGGATCGAGGCCGGCCGCGAGACGATGATCGACGGGCTGTGCGAAAGCCCGCTGACTTTCCAGGCCATGATCGGCTGGCGCGATGAATTGCTCGCCGGCAAGGTCCTGCTGCGCGACGTGATCGATCTCGACGCGACCTATGGCGCCGGTCCCGGCGCCGAGGAACTGCCCCCCGCCGAGGCGGCGGGCGAGGCCGGCGAGGAAGAAGCCGAGGCCGAGGTCGAGGATGTGCCCCCGCCCGGCGGCGATGACGACGAGGACGAGGAAGGCGGCATCTCGCTCGCCGCGATGGAGCAGGCGCTCCAGCCCGTCGTGCTCGAGATTTTCGACAAGATCGCCGTCGCCCACAAGAAATACGCCAAGCTGCAGGAAAGCCGTCTCGCCGTCGCCATGGGCGCGCCCGAGGACAGCCAGACCGCGAACGCCGAGAAGCGCTTCCAGAAGCTGAAGGTCGAACTCGTCGAGCTGATGCAGTCGATCCACCTGAACAATGGCCGGATCGAGGCGCTGGTCGACCAGCTCTATGGCATGAACCGCCGCCTGATCGGCCTCGAAGGCCGCCTGCTGCGCCTCGCCGAGAAATACAAGGTCAGCCGCGAGAGTTTCCTCGAGCATTACATCACGCACGAAATCATTCCCGACTGGCTGGGCAAGGTCGGCAACCTGCCGGGCCGGGGCTGGAAGGATTTCGCGCGCCAGGAGTCCGAGGAGATCGAGAAGCTGCGTGGGCAGATCGCCGGCGTCGCGACCGAGGCCGGCCTGACCATTCCCGAGTTCCGCCGCATCGTGACGACGGTGCAGAAGGGCGAGCGCGAGGCCCGTCAGGCCAAGAAGGAAATGGTCGAGGCGAACCTGCGTCTCGTCATCTCGATCGCCAAGAAATACACCAACCGCGGGCTGCAGTTCCTCGACCTCATTCAGGAAGGCAACATCGGCCTGATGAAGGCGGTGGACAAGTTCGAGTATCGCCGCGGCTACAAGTTCTCGACCTATGCCACCTGGTGGATCCGTCAGGCGATCACCCGCTCGATCGCCGACCAGGCCCGCACCATCCGCATTCCCGTGCATATGATCGAGACGATCAACAAGCTGGTGCGCACCTCGCGCCAGATGCTGCACGAGATCGGCCGCGAGCCGACGCCGGAGGAACTGGCGGAAAAGCTGGGCATGCCGCTGGAAAAGGTGCGCAAGGTCCTGAAGATCGCCAAGGAGCCGATCAGCCTCGAGACTCCGATCGGCGACGAGGAAGACAGCCACCTCGGCGATTTCATCGAGGACAAGAACGCGGTCCTGCCGCTCGATGCCGCCATCCAGTCGAACCTGCGCGAGACGACCACCCGGGTCCTCGCCAGCCTCACCCCGCGCGAGGAACGGGTGCTGCGGATGCGTTTCGGCATCGGCATGAACACCGACCACACCCTCGAGGAGGTCGGCCAGCAGTTCTCGGTGACGCGCGAGCGTATCCGCCAGATCGAGGCCAAGGCCCTGCGCAAGCTGAAGCACCCGAGCCGCAGCCGCAAGCTCCGCAGCTTCCTCGACAATTGACCAGCCTTTGAACAACCCCCGGTGACGGCCCCGCGCCATCGCCGGGGGTTTGTCTTGTGCCGTCACCCCCGCTTTCGATCATTGGACAGTGGACACGTCTGCTGCGCCGCGTCATCGTCCGCGCCGATATCAACTGAGGTCCAGGAGGGGCACGGTGGAACGGCTGATCGACGGTTACCGTAGATTTCGCGGAGCACACTGGCCGGAATATCGCGATCTGTATCGCGAGTTGTCGCAATACGGGCAGAAGCCGCCCGTTCTCGTCATCGCCTGTTCGGACAGCCGGGTCGATCCCGCAGTGATCTTCGACGCCGCCCCGGGCGAGATGTTCGTCGTCCGCAACGTCGCCAATCTGGTGCCGCCGGCGGAAAAGGGCGATGGTCTGCACGGCACGTCGGCCGCGCTCGAATTCGCGGTCCGCGTGCTGAAGGTCGGCATGATCCTCGTTCTCGGCCACGCCGATTGCGGCGGCGTTTCCTCGGCGCTGCGCGGGATGCCCATGGATGATTTCGAATATCTCGACGACTGGATCGGCCTGATCGATCCCGCGCTGCAGCGGCTCGGCGACATCGATCGCCAGGCCCCTGAATCGAAGGAAGCGTTGGAGCGCGAATCGATCAGACTGTCGCTCGACCGGCTGATGACCTTCCCCTTCATCGCCAAGGCGGTCGAGGCCGGCGACCTGACCCTGCAGGGCGCCCGTTTCCGCGTCTTCGACGGCCGTCTGGAATGGCTGGACAAGGGTGTCGGCACCTTCGAGCGCGTGACCTGACCCGCCGCCAGCCTGTTGGCATGGCCGCGCGAGCCTGCTAAACCTCGCTGCCCGCGAAACGCTCGCGGGCAGCGAAGGTGGGGCCTGTAGCTCAATGGTTAGAGCCGGCCGCTCATAACGGTCTGGTTGCAGGTTCGAGTCCTGCCGGGCCCACCACACCCGTACCCGCCGGATTCCATGGCCACATACATGCCCGGATGGGCGCCGCGGGGTGGCACGCCGGTGCCGCCCCGCCTTGTCGTTTCGTCCGTTCAGGTCGCGATGCGGAAGGCGAGGACCGGCAGGTCGTCCATCTGCAGCATTTCCGCCTTGGCCGGGACCGGGCCACGCGTGAAGAGACGGCCGAGGTCTTCCGGTGTCGCCTTGATGCCGAGGATGATCGCCTGGACGATCGGCCCCTCCTTCAGGCGGAGGTGGCCGTAGACATAGGGAGCGATCTTCTCGAAGCGCGGGTGGCAGGCGGGCGAAATATTGTGGGTCGCGAAGAGGAGCGTGGCTTCCCCGCTCACCTCGGCCGATGCCACGTTCCAACTGCCGCAATGCTCGCAGCAGCCGGTCGGCGGGAAGGTGTAACGCCCGCAGTCCTTGCAGGTGATCGCCCGGAAGACACCCTTGGCGAGATCTTCATAATATGAGCGGATTGCGCTCGGCTGTTCGGCGACGACGGGCATGTCAGAGTCCCTCCAGCACGACCACGGTGCCGATCATGGCGTAGCCGTGGGTATGAATGACCGAGATTTCCGGCACCTTGGGGATCTGCCGGGCGCCAGCCTGGCCGCGCATCTGGAGCACGGCCTCGTAGGTGTCGGTGCCGGCGCTGGCACCCCAGGCGTGCCCGAAGGCGTGGCGCCCGCCGTGGGTCGACATGGGGCGGTCGCCGTCGAAGCGCAGACGGCCCTCTCGGGCAGCCTGGAGTCCCTTGCCGTGTTCGAGATAGCCGAGCGTCTCCGCGGTGCAGATGCTCGAGATATGCGAGCAGTCGTGGGTGTGCAGATAGCCGATGTCGGCGGCCGTGATGCCCGCCATGTCGAAGGCGGTGTCGATCGCCCGCTTGTCGAATTCCCAATAGGTCGGGTCTTCGCCATACCAGGGCAGATCGCTGTAGCTGATGCCGAAGCCCTTCAGGGATACGGGATTCGACTTGCCGCCCTTGGCGAGGTCCGCGCGCGTGATGACCATGGCCGAGGCGCCGTCGGCGGTCGTCACCAGGCTCAGCAGCCGTGACGGCCAGGCGACGAAGGGGTTGTGCTTGTCGGACCGCCAGTAGTCGTAAGGATCGGCGAAGCCGTCCTTGGCGGCGCGGTCTTCGAGTTTCTCCTGGATGTTGGCCTTGGGATTCATCGAGCCGTGCAGGCGCCGCGTGCGGCAGAGCTCGAACATGCCGCGATCGAATTCTTCGATCGAGAGGCCATATTTGCGGCAGTAGCCGAGGGCCACGAGGCCGTTGTAGGTGGAGAAGATGTCGTAGCCCTGCGGCACGTTATAGGCCTGGTTGACCGCCATGTCGGTCCAAAGCCAAGTCTGCTGGTGGGAGATCGGCTCGCGCTCGTAGGGGCTGAAGCCCTTCACCTTCGTCCGCGTGGTCTCCAGACCGTAGACCAGCGCCGTGTCGTAGACGCCGGCCGCGACCGACATCGCCGCGAGCACAGCACCGATATTGGTGGTCGAACATTGCGCCTCGAAATGGACGCCGGCCTTGAACTGGGTGCCGGTCCATTTCGACAGTTGTGAATAGGTCCCCGGGATCTGCGAACTGTGGACCATGGCATTGCCGGCGAAGACGGCGTCGACGTCCTGCCCGCACAGGCCGGCGTCGTCGAGGGCTTCCTTGACGGCGCGGGCCGTCAATTCCTGGATGCTCAGTCCCTTCAATTCCGGCGTCTCGAGAAGATCGCCGAAGCGCGAGCATCCGACGCCCGATATGACGATATTTTCCTTCAATCGATTTCGCATGAGCGTGCCTCCGTTATCGTTATGGCTCGCTGGCCGCGGGACTTGGATGTCCGCGGGGGGCGAGATCTTTCTTGGGCGACGTGATTCCAGTCGTGGCGGCGGAGCCCAGCGATCGGCTGGCCGCACATCACTGAAGCACAAGGCCGCATGGGGCCATATGACCTGAGTCAATGCGCGGCGCTCCGGCGGGGTAGCGGTCCGGTGAGCAATGCCTGAGCCGATCCCCCGAAACGGGACCGGGTCGATCTCGAAAATTCGGCCGTGCGACCGCTGGCGGGCGCTGAGCGAACTGATCCGGGAACACCACTTCGCGGGCCGAGATCCGGCACGACGGAGGGCTGATGATCAGGTGGCCTCGAACGCCGATCGGTTATCCCGCGTCCCGCCGGAGCGAGCCGGCGAGCGCGCGGGCGTAGCCGCCCGGTGCCTGACCCACGTGACGACTGAAGGCGGTGCTGAAGGTGCTGGCCGAGCTGTAGCCGACCCGTTCGGCGACGTCGGCCAGGGGGAGGTCGCGGCGGCGCAGCAGGTCCTTGGCGAGGGTCATTCGCCAGGCGAGAAGATATTCCATCGGCGAAACGCCGACGATGCGCATGAAGCGGTCGAAGAAGGCCGAGCGCGAAAGCGCGGCTTCCCGCGCCAGTTCGGCCACCGTCCACGGCCGGGCGGGGTCGCCATGCATGTGGCGGATCGCGGCCGAAACGCGGGTATCGGCGAGGCCGCGCAACAGGCCCGGCGGCATGTCCTTGTCCTGCAAGGCCCGCAGCGCCTCGACCAGCAGCACCTCGACCAGCCGCGACAGCACGAGTTCGCGGCCCGGCCTGTATGCGCGGGCTTCCTCGCCGAGGAGCCGGGTCAGCGTCGTCAGCCGGTCGGCGCCGCGCAAATGCACCAGCGTCGGCAGCAGCGACACCAGGAACCCGGCATCGGGCGAGGCGAAGGCGAAATAGCCGCCGAGCAGCCGGACATCAGGCTCGTCCCCCGGCCGGCCGTGGCGAACCTCCTCGACCGCCGCCGCCGCCGCCGCCCTGGCATCGATCGGCACCGGCCGCACCGGCTCGAACCCCGACAGGACGAAGCCGGGCGTCGCCGGCAGAAGCACGAAATCGCCTGAATCCAGCGTCACCGGCTGCTGGCCGTCGACATGGAGCCGGCAACGCCCCTCCAGCACCACGCAGAAACTGGGCTCGCCAAAATCGGTATAGCGGACGCCCCAGGCGCCAGCCCCGCTGATGCCCTTGGCGAATACGGCGCGCGGCCGGAGCAGCGCGATGATGTCGGAGAGAGGATCGATCATGATCCGGACTATAAGCAACGAATTATGGATTTCATATCGTGGATCGTCCGGATTTCGTCGCTTACAGTCGCGCCATCGACCTTGAGGGACAAGATTATGAAAACGGTACTGATCACGGGCTGTTCGTCGGGCTATGGCCTCGAGACCGCGCGGCATTTCCTGGCCCGGGGCTGGCGGGTCATCGCCACGATGCGGGCGCCGCGGCCGGGCATCCTGCCGGCTCATGAACACCTGCGTGTCCTGCCGCTCGATGTCACCAGCGGCCCGAGCATCGCGGCCGCCCTCGACGCGGCCGGCCCCCTCGATGCCCTGGTCAACAATGCCGGGATCGGCCTCGTCGGGGCTCTGGAGGCAACGCCTCTGTCGAAGGCGCGCCAGGTGTTCGAGACCAATACTTTGGGCGTGATCGCCATGACCCAGGCCGTCGTGCCCGGCTTCCGCGCGCGCCGCTCGGGCGTGATCGTCAACGTGACGTCGAGCGTGACGCTGGCGCCCATGCCCCTGACCTCGGTCTATACCGCCAGCAAGATGGCGATCGAGGGGTTCACAGGCTCGCTCGAACACGAGCTTCGCGCCTTTGATGTCAGGGTGAAGCTGGTCGAGCCTGGC
The DNA here is from genome assembly GCF_049306435.1 of Zavarzinia sp. Lineage (NCBI taxonomy): Bacteria > Pseudomonadati > Pseudomonadota > Alphaproteobacteria > Rhodospirillales > Zavarziniaceae > Zavarzinia > Zavarzinia sp. Next base: position 20,580 of record NZ_JBAQRT010000047.1, on the reverse strand, counting down.
TATGGCCCCACGACGCGCTTCGCCCAGAACACGGATATTCGGCCCGAGGATGTGATTCCGGCGCCCTACGCGGGTTTTGCCCAGCCCATCCTGGCGGCCTTCGCGCAGCCGGCCCTGGTGACGACCGAGGCCGATGTGGCGGAAGCGGTGTGGCGCGCCGCGAATGACGAGAGCGGGCAGTTGCGTTTTCCGGCGGGGGCGGACGCCCTGGCCCTGGTCGCCAATCGCGGCTAGCACAGCCCACGCCGTGCCCCTTGCGGGGGTCTTGACGGATGGGAAGCCGCCTTGAACGAAATGCGCATTCCGTGATGGACGGGATTGCTGCCCCCCGTGAGGGGCCTCACAACCCGGGTTGGGGCCATCCTTGCCGCATTTGTGCCGGGATTCTGGCATGTTGTGCGCATCCGAAGGCGGCCTGTGATTCCGCTGTTGATCGAGGGACTGATGCGCAAGGCTTGGATTTTCCTGAAACAGCTCTGGGCGCTGACCGTTCCCTATTTCAAATCCACAGGTGGCCGCTGGGCGCTGGCTTTCTTCGCCTTCCTCGTCGGGCTCAGCTTCGTCATCGTCGAAGTCAATGTCCGGCTGAGCTACTGGAACAACCGCTTCTTCACCGCGCTTCAGGAAAAGAACCAGGATGCCTTCTGGGCAGAAATTATGGTCTTTGCCCAATTGGCCGCCGTGTTCATCACCATCGCCGTGCTGCGCTATGTTCTTCAGCAGGTGTTCGAGATCCGCTGGCGAACCTGGCTCACCAATCATTTCGTGGAGCGCTGGACCACCGCCGAAGCCTATTACAAGCTCCAGATCACCGACGGCCGGACCGATAACCCGGACCAGCGCATTTCCGAGGATCTGCGCCTGTTCGTCGAGCGCACGCTCGGGCTCGCGATCAGTTTCATCACCAATGCCGCCACCCTGGCCTCCTTCGCCGTCGTGTTGTGGAGCCTGTCCGCGCCGATCGAGACCTTCACCCTCGCCGGCACCGAGTTCACCATTCCCGGCCTCCTGTTCTGGGCGGCCCTGGTCTATTCGGCCTTCATCACCTGGGTCTCCCATCTGGTGGGGCGAAAGCTGGTCGGGCTGAACTTCAATCGCGAGCGGCGCGAGGCGGATTTCCGCTTCGATCTGGTCAGGATGCGCGAGAACGCCGAGGCCATCGCGCTCTATGGCGGAGCGGAGGTCGAACGGGGGCGTCTGCAGAGCCGTTTCGGGCAGGTGCGCCAGAATTTCATGGCGATCATCAATCGCCAGAAATTCCTGGTGGGCGTCCAGGCGGCATTCGATCAGGCCGTGGTCCTGGTGCCCTATCTGATCATCTGGCCGGTCTATTTCATCGGCAATGTTCCCTTCGGCCACATGACGCAGACCGCGGGGGCCTTCGGCCGGGTGCAGGATGCTTTTTCCTGGTTCGCCAATATCTATTCGACACTGGCCGAATGGGTCGCGACAGTGCAGCGACTGACCGGCTTCATCGCCGCCCTCGAGGAGGCCGAGCGCAAGGCCTGCGCCGCCACGCGCGGGACGGCGCCGGGGTCCGACTGGTCGGTCGATGTCGATGTCCGCCTGCCGAACGATACCCTGCTGCTGTCGACCGATTTCACCCTGAAAGCCGGGGAGAACGTGCTGTTCACCGGGGTTTCGGGGTCGGGCAAATCCACCCTGTTCCGTGTCCTCGCCGGCATCTGGCCTTTCGCCGATGGGCGGATCGCCGTTCCGGTATCGGCCGAGGTGAAGGGACGGCTGTTCCTGCCGCAGAAGCCCTATGTCCCCGTGGGGAGCTTGCGCGCCGCCGTCGCCTATCCCGCGCCCGAGAGCGATGTTTCCGACGACGTGCTGCGCCTCGCGCTGATCGATGTCGGCCTGCCCGCTCTCGCCGACCGGCTGGACGACGAGGGGCACTGGCAGAACCGGCTTTCCGGCGGTGAATTGCAGCGCCTGGCGATCGCGCGAGCCCTGGTGCAGAAGCCGGCCTGGCTCTTCCTCGACGAGGCGACTTCAGCCATGGACGAGGACATGGAAAGGCGCCTCTACCAGATCCTTAAAGACCGGCTACCGGACACCACCCTGGTCTCCATCGGCCATCGCTCCAGCCTGAAGGCATTCCATGACCGGGAAGTAAGGTTGTCGCCGGCTGCCCTGGCCGCGGAATAATCTCGCGCCTCAAAGCCCGCGGCTGGTGGCCTTTTCGGCGAGGGCGACCATGTCGGGGTTGCGCCAGTAGCGGACCTTGGCGATCTCGGCCCGCACGGTATTGACGTAGCCCGAACACAGCCGAAGGGCGAGGCCGTCGAGCGGGCCGGGCTCGTCCAGCCGGGAAGTGATGATCAGCTGGGTGTGGCGGCTGGTCGGCTGCAGGATCGGTACGATCGTGTTGCCCATGGCTTCGGCCAGCCGCTCGATCCGCTCCAGATGCCGGAAGCGGTCGGGCAGCGGCTCCTCGCCGTCTTCCAGCCTCGTCGCCTTCTGCACCGCGAATTCGATGTCGGCGACGATCTGGTCGCGCCATTTGTTCAGCGCGATGATCGGCAGGCCCGTTGGGCGCAGCAGGGCGCGCAGGCGCACCAGCTGGCTGATCAGGAACATGACGTCGGTCGTGTCGCTCGTGACCTGGGAGCGGTTGAACAGCGCCGCCGACAGCCGCAGCGAACTGCGCTGCAGGGGGCTGCGCACCAGTTCCGCCATCAGGTTGTTGGTCGCGTCGCGCAGCATCGGGAACAGGCGCGGCACATCGGCCAGACCCGATTCGCGCACGGCGGCGACGATTTCGTCGATCATGTTCAGATTGTTGGCCAGGCGGTACTTCACATCATCGGACAGGGTGATGGGGAAATCCTCGTGCCGCGTGTTGGTCGCCCCTTGGGTCATGACCGCGACATGGATCTGGAAATGGGCGGAGAGGGTGGCGACGACGGCTTCGCCCACCCGCAGCACCTTGCCGGCGCCGCGCTGGGCCAGCATGACGGCGACGGCGCCGAAGGCCCCGCGCCGGTTGATGAGGGCGATCGGCAGGATATCCGCCGTGCCCGAGGGCAGATTATTGGCCAGCAGGGTCTGGGACAGGTCCGATGTCGCCCGGATCAGGGCCTCGCCGCTGGCCAGCGGATCGGCGTGGGGCGGCGTTACGCGGAGGAGGGTGGCCACGGCGGGCGCCCACAGGGGCTGGGCCGTCAGGACCTCGACGAGATCGGCCAGATGCTGGATGCCGATCGGCGACATGTGCCGGGTGCGCAGGCCGTATTGCTTTTCCCGGATCATGTTGGCCAGGGTGCAGAAGGCTTCCGAGGTGGAGCGGTCGGCCGCCAGCTGGTTCAGTTTGGCGATGGCCGCGAGGCGCAGCCTGTCGCGCATCGCCCGGGCTTCGGGCCGCTCGATCGCTTCGTCGACGAGGCATTCGGCGCAGAGCGAATCCATCAGATTGGCCGCGTCCCGGGCCAGGTCGGGGAAGGCGCTCCGCGCGAGGGCGCCCCAGATGCCGCCCATGTCGGCCCGCCGGAAGCACAGCGGCATGGGCAGGGGCGAATCGATATCCTCGGGATCGTCGGTCAGCAGCGGATGGACGAGACTGGTGAAGAGGCGGCGGGCCCGCTGCGGGCGCTGGCGGTTGGCCTGTTCGATCAGGGCCTGGCGCAGGGGCGCGGTGCGCTCCCCCTTCGCCGCCATGCCGGCCGAAAGATCGGCCAGCAGGCGCGCGGCCTGATCGGCCGGCAGGGACGCGGCAAGGGCGGCCGCCCGAGAAATCGGGTCGTCAGCGGGCCAGCTCTTGTCGTCGGGATCGCGCGTCGTCATGGTTCGGAGCCTAGCTCCATATCGTTAACGACTGGTTCCGCTCGTGTTAGGCTGGCCCCGCCCGAAGGGCACAGGTGACGCCGTTTCAGAGGGCCATGGGTGATGTCGAAGATCGTGAAACTCGGCCTTTGCGCCGGCGAGGGCGAGGCCGGCGTGCCATCGCGCATTCTCTCGGGCCAGCCGGCGACAAGGCTCTGGAATGAATATACCGATGCCGGCGGCCGGTTTTTCTCCGGCATCTGGTCATCGACCGAAGGCAGCTGGGCCGTCGACTATTCGGAAGAGGAAATCTGCGTGATTCTCGAAGGCCGCGTCCGCCTGACCGGGGAGGACGGCACGGCGCGGGACTTCGGCCCCGGCGACAGTTTCGCCATTCCGGCCGGCTTCAAGGGCACCTGGACGACGATCGAGCCGGTCAGGAAGCTGTATGTGATCTACGAGCCGGCCTGAGGGCCGGCGGCGGCGATTCAAGCGCCGGCCTGAGGCTTGCCCGGGCGGGGATTGGGCTGGCCGCGCTGGAAACGGCGGGTCAGCGCCCGGACGACACCGCGCAAGGTACGCACGTCCTGTCCCGTTGGCTCCGCCCGCTGGATGAAACTGACGATGTTGCGCACCATCGACGGCTTCTTCTCGATCGGGCGCAGGAACCCCGCCTCGTCGAGTTCCGTGACCAGATGATCGACCAGGCCCTGCACCTCGGCCTGGGTCGCCGGCTCGGTCTGGCCGATGCGCAGGAACTTCTCCGGCACCTCGACGTCCAGCATGTGCCATTCATAGGCGACGAGCAGCACCGCCTGGGCGAGGTTCATCGACCAGAAGCGGGGCGAGGTCGGCACCGACAGGATGGTGTGGGCAAGGGCGATGTCGTCATTCTCGAGCCCGGTGCGTTCCGGCCCGAACAGGATGCCGGCGCGCTGGCCCTCGTCGATCAGGGCGCGGAATTCGAGGGCGGCGCGGCGCGGCGTGACGACGGGTTTCACCATGTCGCGGTCGCGCGCCGTCGTCGCATAGACCCTTGTCAGGTCGGCGACCGCCTCGGCCGTGGTCGGATAGACCTTGGCGTCCTGCAGGATCCAGTCGGCGCCGGAGGCGGCGGAAAAGGCCCTCTCGTTGGGCCAGCCGTCGCGCGGGGCGACGAGGCGAAGCTCGGTCAGGCCGAAATTGGCCATGGCGCGGGCGGTCGTGCCGATATTCTCGCCCATCTGGGGCGTGACCAGAATGACGATGGGGCCGGGACCTTCCTTGGGGCCGACGCCGACACCCTTGGGCCGGGGGCGAGAGCCGATGCCGCTGCCGAAGGGATTGGCGCCTTCGGCGCGCAGCGGCCGGTCTTCCTCGTCGCTCATTCGGCGGGACCCGTGCCGGCCGGGGCGCCGTCGCGGTACAACTTGAAGACGATGGCGTCGGCTAGAGCCTGGAACGAGGCTTCGACGATATTGGCCGAGACGCCGACGGTGGACCAGCGGTTGCCCGTCTTGTCCGCGCTTTCGATCAGCACGCGGGTGACGGCGCCGGTGCCGGCCTGCCAGCGGTCGACGCTGATGGGGCCGTCGCCCTGCGCGACGCCATTGCCGAGCTGGAGGATGCGCACCTTGAAATCGACCAGTTCGAGATCGTCGATATAGGACTGATATTTGCCGAGGTCCTGACGCAGCGCCGCGTCGAGCGCGTTGACGGGACCATTGCCTTCGCCGACCGACAGCATCTTCTGGCCGTCGACCTGGACCCGGACAATGGCTTCCGAGACGGTGACCAGCTCGCGCCGGGCGTTGTAACGCCGCTCGACCAGCACCTTGAAACTGTCGACGAAGAAATAATCAGGCACCTGGCCCAGCACCCGGCGGGCCATCAGCTCGAAGGAGGCATCGGCGCCGTCATAGGAATAGCCGAGGAACTCGCGCTCCTTCACCTCTTCCAGCAGGCGGTCGATGCGGCTGTCCTTGGGGTCCAGCTCGATATCGACATCGCGGAGGCGAGCGAGGATGTTCGATTTGCCGGCCTGATCGGAAATCAGCACCTGGCGCTCGTTGCCGACCGCTTCCGGCGGGACATGCTCGTAGGTCCTGGGGTTCTTGAGAACGGCCGAGACATGCAGCCCGCCCTTGTGGGCGAAGGCGGCCTGACCGACATAGGGCGCGTGCTTGTTCGGGCTGCGGTTCAGGATCTCGTCGAGCAGGCGCGAGGTCTGCGTCAGATGCGACAGCGCCTTTTCCGTGATGCCGGTCTCGAAACGGTCGGCGAAATCGGACTTCAGGCAGAAGGTGCCGATCAGGCTGACCAGATTGGCGTTGCCGCAGCGTTCGCCAAGGCCGTTCAGCGTGCCCTGGACCTGGCGCGCGCCGGCCAGCACCGCCGCCAGCGAATTGGCCACCGCGTTGTCGGTGTCGTTATGGGCATGGATGCCGAGGCGAATGCCCGGGATGGCATCGGCGACGGTCGCCACGATGCGCGAGACTTCATGGGGCAGGGTGCCACCATTGGTGTCGCACAGCACGACCCAATCGGCGCCCGCGCCATGGGCGGCCTTCAGGCAGTCGAGGGCATAGGCGGGATTGGCCTTGTAGCCGTCGAAGAAATGTTCGGCATCCAGCATCGCCTCGCGGCCCTTGGCGCGGAGGTGGGCGATGGAGTCGCCGATGATGTCGATATTCTCGCTGCGCGGAATCTCCAGCGCGACATCGACCTGGAAATCCCAGGTCTTGCCGACGATGCAGATCGCGGGCGCCGTCGTCCCCGTCAGGCCGGCGAGGCCCGGGTCGTTGTCGGCGCTGCGGCCCGGCCGCCGCGTCATGCCGAAGGCGGTGAAGCGGGCGCGGGAAAGCGCGGGCGGCGCGGCGAAGAAGGCGCTGTCGGTCGGATTGGCGCCCGGCCAGCCGCCTTCCACGTAATCGACGCCGAGCCGGTCGAGGGCGAGGGCGATGTTCCGCTTGTCCTCGACCGAGAAGTCGACGCCCCGCGTCTGGGCGCCGTCCCGCAGCGTCGTATCGAACAGATACAGCCGTTCCTTGCTCATGACCCTATGCCCGTTTCCACTTGGTCCCCGTCGGCCCGTCCTCGAGGATCACGCCTTTTTCGGCGAGATCGTCGCGGATGCGGTCGGCCTCGGCGAAATTCTTCGCCTTGCGCGCGGCTTTCCGCGCTTCGATCAGGGCTTCTATTTCATCATCGCTCGGCCCGCTCTCGCTGCCGGCGGCTTTCCAGCGAAACCATTGATGCGGCTCCCACGCCAGGATGCCGAGGGCATGGCCCCCGGCCTTCAGGCGGCCGGCGGCCTCGACCAGGGCATCGCCCGTGCCGCATTGATAGGCTTCGTTGGCGATGGCGTGCAGCTCGGCGATCGCCTGCGGCGTGTTCAGGTCATCGTCCAGCGCCGCCTCGATCGCTTCCGGCACGGCGGCGGGGGCGACGACGCGGCCCAGATGCGCCTCGGCCTTCTCGATCAGGCCGTACCAGCGGTCCAGCGCCTGGCGGGCGCGGGCGATGCCCTCGTCGTTCCAGTCGATGGGGGCGCGGTAATGGGTCGAGAGCATGTTGAGGCGCAGGGCCTCGCCCGGCGCCTTGGCCAGGGCATCGCGCACGACGACGAAATTGCCGAGGCTCTTCGACATTTTCTCGCCGTTCACGGTGAGAAATCCGTTGTGCACCCAATAGCGCACGAAGGGCGCGCCATTGGCGGCCTCGGACTGCGCCACCTCGTTCTCGTGGTGGGGAAACACGAGGTCGCGGCCGCCGCCGTGGATGTCGAAAGTCCTGCCGAGTTCGGCGAGACTCATGGCCGAGCATTCGATGTGCCAGCCCGGCCGGCCCCGGCCCCAGGGGCTGTCCCAGCCCGGGATGTCGGGCGCGGACGGCTTCCACAGGGTGAAATCCGCCGGGTCCTTCTTGTAGGGCGCGACATCGACGCGGGCGCCGGCGATCAGCTCGTCGCGGCTGCGGTTCGACAGCTTGCCGTAATCCGCCTTGGCGGCGACGCTGAACAGGACATGGCCCTCGGCGACATAGGCGAAGCCGCGCTCGACCAGCCGCTCGATCATGGCGATCATGTTGCCGATATGCTGGGTCGCGCGCGGCTCCGCGTCCGGGGACAGGGCGCCCAGGGCGGCCATGTCCTCGTGGAAGGCGGCGGCTGTGCGCGAGGTGATCACACCGATCGGCTCGCCCGACTGGGCGGCGCGGGCGTTGATCTTGTCGTCGATATCCGTGATGTTGCGGACATAGCGAACTTCCGCGTAGCGGCGCTTCAGCAGCCGGTAGAGCACGTCGAAGACGATGACCGGGCGGGCGTTGCCGATATGGGCGAAGTCATAGACCGTCGGCCCGCAGACATACATGCCCACGGAATCCTTATGCAGGGGGACGAATTCCTCCCGCTTGCCCGTCGCGCCATTGTGCAGAACCAGAACCACGACCCGATCTCCCGTCAAGGCGACAGGCTTTAGCAGATCGGATCATGCCGGTCCATGTTCCGGCTCGATTTTCACGGAAGGCGATCGGGGTTCAGTAGTCGTGGTTGTCGTCGTCCTCCCAGACGACGGCATTGCGGCCACGGGACTTGGCGATGTAGAGGCGGCGGTCGGCGCGATCCATCAGGGACGCGGTGTCATCGGAACTCATCAGGGACGCGACGCCGGTCGACATGGTGACGAAGATGTCGTTGCCGTCGAAGCAATAGGCATGGGCGGCCATCTGCTTGCGCAGCCGATCCGCCACCTCGGCGGCGATATATTTCGGCAGGTTGGGCAGCATGATCATGAATTCCTCGCCGCCGACCCGGCCGACGACATCGCCGTCGCGCACCGCGCCCGACAGCAACCGGCCGCAGCTGCGAATGACCTCGTCGCCGGCGGCATGACCGAAACGGTCATTGATCGATTTGAAATGATCGAGGTCGATCGCCAGAACACTGGCCGTGCCCCCCTGTTCGCGAAGACTGGTCACGGTTTGCTGGACGTTGGCCAGGAACTGTTCACGGCGCAGAGCGCCCGAGAGTTCGTCGGTGAAGGCACGGTCCCGCACGTCGACATAGGCCAGATAGTGGTTGCGTCGCAGGAAATAACCGAAGATGCCGGCACTGAAAGCGATGCCGACGGCGAGCGCCAGTATCGAACGATCCGACAACAGGACATCGATACCGCGAGGCGCGGCGTGGCGCATGGTAACGGCTTCGAGCCTGACGGTCTGGCTACCCGCGTCCTTTGCCAGCAGGATGGTCAGTCCCGCGCCGGCCGGCAGCGCCGCGGCCTTGAAATCCGCCCCCTGGCACACGGCGGATGCCAGCATCCTGTCGGTGGCTTCAGTGGAATGCCGCGGCGGCAGACCGAGCCAGCCCGTCACCTCGTCGATGCAGGTGTCGGTCGGAGGTCTGGCGATTTCTGTTTTCGCCTGAACGATGTTCAGGAGCGAATGGGGCGACCGGGCGAGGGGGGCGATGCCCGGCCTGCCCTCCAGCGCATGGGCCAGGACGGAAACTTCAGTCCTCAGCTGGGCGTGAAGCAGGCCCAACATGATCTGCAGGCTGATGATGGCGAGCGCGAAGCCGAACAGGGCGGAGGCCACGCCGGCGTGGAAGGGCCCTATTCGGGGCTCGGGCTTCCGCGGGGACTTGGATTTCAATTCAGGCATCGATGAACGGCAAGCCCCCCTGAGGGCGTTCACATCGGACCGGACGGTTTCCCGGCCCCGCCGCCATATCCCCCCCGGGACCGCCGACAAGCAATAAAACTGATCAATGATATGTCCGGTGGCAAGTCGTATTCACGCCAGACGGCTGTCTATTTCATCGCGCTGCAACAAAGGCAGCAGCGCTTTCATTTCCGGGCCATGGGCGCGGCCGGTCAGGGCGAGGCGGAGCGGCAGGAACAGGCTCTTGCCCTTGGCCCCGGTCGAGGCCGAAATCGCCGCCGTCCAGCGGCTCCAGCTGTCCTGATCGAGAAGGCCTTCCGGCAGCAGGCCACGGGCCGCGACCATCACACCCTTGGGGTCGTCGATCACGGCCCGTTCGATCGGGCCGGTGACGACACGCCACCAGTCGGCGGCATCGGTCAGGGTCGAGATGTTGCCACGCACCGCCAGCCAGAACGCCTCGCCCGCGCCCGCCGGCAGGCGATCGCGTATCGCCTCGAAATCGAGCAACTGCAGGACATGGGCCGACAGGGCGCGCAGTTCCGATGGGTCGAAACGGGCCGGCGCCTTGCCGAAGCGGCCAAGATCGAAGCCTTCGACCAGGGCCGTCAGGGCGGCGACCGGCGCCACCGGATCGGCGGAGCCGAGACGGGCGAGCAGGGCATCGACCGCCAGCGCCTCGATCCCCTCGGCCCGGAGGGAAGCGAGGGAAAGCGAGCCGAGGCGCTTGGACAGGCCGGCGCCGGTGCCATCGACCAGCAGCGACAGATGGCCGAACGTGGGCACCGATCCGCCCAGCGCCTCGAACAGTTCGATCTGCACACCGGTATTCGTCACATGGTCTTCGCCGCGAATGACATGGCTGATGGCGAAGTCGATGTCATCGACGACGGAGGTGATCGTATAAAGCGGCTGGCCATCGCCACGGATCAGCACCGGGTCGGACAGGGACGCGGTATCGACCACCGTCTCGCCCTTCACGAGGTCGGACCAGGCGAGGCGCCGGCCGTCGAGGCGGAAACGCCAGTGCGGGGCGCCGCGCTCCGCCGTCAGGCGGTCCTTGTCGGCATCGCTCAGCTTCAGGGCGGCGCGGTCGTAGAGGGGCGGGCGGTGCTGCGCGATCTGCAGCTTGCGGCGCAGTTCCAGCTCTTCCGCCGTCTCCCAGGCGGGGTAGAGCCGGCCGCTGGCCTTCAGCGCGGCGATCGCTTCGTCATAGCGCGGGAAACGGTCGGATTCGCGGGCGAAGCCGTCCCAGTCGAGGCCCAGCCAGCGCAGGTCCTCCTCGATCGCGGCGGCGAATTCGGCGGTCGAGCGTTCCTTGTCGGTATCGTCGAGACGCAGCAGGAAATGCCCGCCGTGCTTCCGGGCGAACAGCCAGTTGACGAGGGCGATACGGGCATTGCCGACATGCAGTCGGCCCGTGGGGCTGGGGGCGAAGCGGACGGCGACCATGTCAGGCGCGGCAGGCGAGGGGGCGGATCATCATGGCGGCAAGGATTAGCCGCCGCCGCCCCGCTTGGCTAGGGTCTGATCTCGATCGCGGTGCCATCCGGGGCCAGGGACCAGATTTCCCGGATGGCGTCGTTGGAGACGGCGATACAGCCAGCCGTCCAGTCCCAGGGCAGGGTGACGAAATCGGGCAAGGCGTCGGGCTGGCCGTGGATCATGATGTCGCCGCCGGGCGACAGGCCGCGCTTCACTGCGGCGGCCAGATCCCACGGTTCGGGATAGGAAATCCGCAGCGACAGCGTATAGGCCGAGGCCGCATTGCGCCCGCTGATACGATAGAGACCTTCGGGCGTCCGCCCGTCGCCCTCGACCTGCTTGCGGCCTTCGGGGGCGGAGCCGAGGCGGATATCGTATTCCCGGACCAATGTTCCGCCGTCGAAGAGGCGGAGCTTGCGTTCCGCCTTGGTGACGACGATGCGATCGACATCGGCGAGGGCGGGCGACGCCGAGAGCAGGAGCAGGGACAGGAGGGCGGCATATCGTCTGGACATGCCGCAGAGATTATCGCCCGGCCGCGATCTTCGCGGTGAGGCGGATCACAGGTCGCGCGCCGCCTTCAGCCGCTCGGCGAGGGCGAGGGTCTGGACCGCCTGATCGGGGGTGACGCGGGGCGGGCGCTTGTCGCGGATCGCGTCGAGGAAATCGGCGAGTTCGTCGAGCAGGGGTTCGCGTCGCTCGACCGGGACCGGCGTCTCGACCACGCTGCTGCCTTCGCCCGGGCGGCGGATCACCAGGGTCTGGGCGATATAGTCGGCGACGGCGCCGGCCTCGGTGCCCAGCACCTCGAGGGTGCGGATGCGGATCGGGGTCATGCGGCTGGCGCTGATCGCGGCCAGAATGCCGCCCGGAAAGCCGACGAGGGCGGTCGCATAGTCGTAGCCCGGGACATCGGCGCCGCGCAGGCCATCGACCTGGGCCTTGACCGCCTCGGGCCGGCCGAGGAGGTCGAGCACCACGTCGATGTCGTGCACCATCAGATCGTCGATCACGTCGACATCGGTGATGCGGCCGGCCTTGGCGAGGCGGCGGGCGGTGATGGCGTGCAGGGGGCCAAGCTCGGGCAGGATGGATTTCAGGGCGACGACCGCCGGATTGAACCGCTCCAGATGGCCGACGGCGAGGGTGACGCCCGCCGCCTTGCCGAGGGCCGCGATCCGCGCGCCTTCCTCGGCCGAAAGCGCCAGCGGCTTCTCGATCATGCAATGGATGCCACGGCGGATCAGATGATCCGCGAGGCCCGCATGGGTGACCGAGGGCGTGACGATCGAGACGGCGTCGACCTTGGGCAGGCGATCCAGCGTCTCGAAGGTGGTCACGCCGAAGATCTTGGTCGCCTCGGCCCGGTTGGCCTCGCTGGGATCGACGGCACCGACGATCTCGACACCCGGCAGGCGGGCGTAGCAGCGAAGATGGTTGCGGCCCATCATGCCACAGCCAATGACGGCGACACGAAGCGGTGAAGGGGAGGCGGCGATGTCGGACATGATGGAGTCGATTAGACCCTGCCCGGGCAAAAGGCAATGGCCCGCCGTAACTTCGCCGCATCGCGAAACGAATGTTCAGCCATGACGATGACCGCATCATCCCGCGCGAAACTCCCGGCTTTTCCCTGGCAAGACCGGCGGGGGCGGCTGTCCTGGCTGAAGCTCGGCGCCTTCGTCGGCCTGTTCGTTCCCGCCATCTTCATCGCCGGGTCATGGGCGGCCGGCGACCTCATGCCGCGCCCGCTCAATGCCGTCATCCATCTGACCGGCCTGTGGGGGATGCGTTTCCTGCTGCTGTCCCTGTGCCTGACACCGCTGCGGACGGGGCTTGCCCTGCCGGAACTCATCCTGTTGCGGCGGATGCTGGGGCTGGGGGCCTTCGCCTATATCGCGGCGCATTTCCTGCTGTTCGTCGGCGATCAGGCTTTCGATCCGCTCGCCATCGCCCGCGAAATCACCGGGCGCTTCTATCTGACCATCGGCTTTGTCGCCTTGATCGGACTCTGCCTGCTGGCGGCGACCTCGACCGACGGCATGGCGCGGCGGCTGGGGGCGGCGCGCTGGCGGCGGCTGCACCGGATCACCTATGGCCTTGGTCTTCTCGCCCTCGTCCATTTCTTCATGCAGTCGAAGGCCGACCCGGCGGAGGCGACGATCGCCGCCGGCCTCTATCTCTGGGCGCTGGCGCGGCGACGCTGGTCGGCGCCGCTGGCGATCCCCGCCCTTGTCGCCATCGCCGGGATCGGCGCCGCGCTGGCGGAGGCGGGGTTTTTCTTCGCCTTGCGCGGGATCGATCCCTTGCGGGTGCTGGCGGCCAATCTCGACATCGAATTCGGCCTCAGGCCCGCGCTTTGGGCCGGGCTGATCGCCGCCGCGGTCGAGATCGCCGGGCTTATTCGGCGGACCGCCGCTCGGAAAGCACGCGGTGCACCTCGGCCAGTCGCGGCGCGTCGAGCGGGAAGCGCGCCATGATCGCCGCCGCCGCGAGGTTCATGGCGAAGGGCAGGAAGACGAACAGGGCCAGCAGGGCGCCGGCACCTTCGATCGGTTGATCGATCCCCGCGCTGGCCGCCGCGGCCGGCGAGAAGCCGAACAGTGCCAGCAGGGGATAGGTCACGCCGACGGCAAGGGCGAAGCCGACCTTGTTGGTCATGGTCAGCACGCCGAAGAACAGGCCGGTGCGGTTGTGGCCCGTGCGCATTTCATCCTCGTCCGCGACATCGGCCATGATCGCTTTCAGAAGGAAGGTGCCGGAAGCATAGCCCAGCCCGTAAAGCAGGGTGATCACGGTCAGCGCCGCCGTGTCGCCCGGCGAGACCAGCAGGAAACACAGGGCGAGGGCGCAGTTCCACAGGGCGCCGAGGGCGAAGGCGCGGTGCTTGCCGAAGCGGTAGGAAATCGCCATCCAGCCCGGAATACCGATGATCCCGGCGACGAAATAGCCAAGCAGAAGGGTCGCCGTGATGCCCGGCGCGCGGGCGACCGCCTCGACCATGAAGACGAACAGGGCGCCCGTTACCGCTGGCGGCACGCCCGCCATCAGATCGGCCAGCAGCACGCGGCGGACCAGGCGGTTGCGGGCGATCGTCAGGAAGGTCTCGCGCAGGCCCGGGTGATTGGATGGCCCGGCTGAAGCGGTGGACGGGTCGGGCACCTTGAACACGCACCACAGGACGCCCAGCGGGAAGATCGCCATAATGAACCAGCCCATGGCGGCGATATGGTCGGCCTTGGTGCCGCCCTGGATCTGTTCGAGAATCGCGGGCAGCGCCAGCAGCGAAACCATGCCGACAATGCCGGCCATCTCGCGCCAGCCCTGGATCCGGCTGCGCTGGTGATAGTCGGGCGACAGTTCGGCGCCCCAGGACATGTGGCTGATGACGCCAAGGGCATAGCCGGCATACATGACGACCAGCCAGCAAAGGACATAGAGCGCACCGGCCCCCGCGGGCGGCATGAACATCTGCCAGGCGCCAAGGCCCATGAGCGGCACGGCGAGGACCAGCATCGAGCGGCGTCGGCCGAAGCGGCTGCGCACCCGGTCGCTGATGGCGCCGAGCCCGAGGTCGGCCGCGAGGTCGAACAGGCGGCACAGCATGAAGATCTGCCCGACCACCGTGAGGCCGAGGCCAAGGTTGTCGGCATAGAAGGGCGGCAGATAGACGGCGACGGGAAGCCCGACCGCATAAAGCCCAAGGGCAGGGGCCGCGAAGGCGAAGAGCGTACCGATGGAAACCGGCTTTGCCGTTGATGACGCCACGCCCGTGCTGGACGCGGTGATGCCCACCGGCTGGTCCAAGCTGCTCATACAATTCTCCCCTTACGCAGCACTGTCTTGTCGTTTTTATGAGATTGCTGCGGCGGCAAGGGTTGCAAGCGGAAGGGGCGGCGGTCAAGGCAAACCGCTTACGTTTTATTCACGTTTTGCGCGCATTGTCAGGATCGGAAGGCCCTGAAACATCCCCTCGGGCTTCTTCGTTTCCTCTCTGATCACTGGTCCTTGACCCAACCCTTCGCCCGGACCCCTCGGCGAAGGGTTTTCTTTGTCCGCTCCGCTCCGCGCCCGCTACAATCGGGCCGGGCGGCAAAGACGCGGAGAGGGAAGACATGGTGGACAGGCGGGCGATTCTGCTGGCGCGGGCGATCGTCGTGCTGTTTCGGGATTTCGAGCTGGTGGCGCGGGAGGCGGAAATCACCGTGCCGCAATATCGTTTCCTGCTGTTCCTGAAGCGGGGGCCGAAACGGGCCGGGGACCTCGCGCTGCAGGCCGCCATCGGCAAGCCCACCGCCTCGGCCCTGATCGCCGAGATGGAAAAGCGCGGCCTGATCACCCGCGAGCCCGATCCCGTGGACGCCCGCGGCATTCGCCTTCGCCTGACCGAGGAAGGCCTCGCCCGCCACGGTGCCTTCGAGGCGGCGCTGGCCCGCAAGCTCGAGGACCTGATGGGCGAGAAGGCCGACGACATCCTGGGCGCGGCGACCGAACTCGCCTATCTGATCGATGCCCGCCGCGACCTCGCCTCCCTCGAACAGGTCGGCGACCTCATCGCTTGACTCCCCGGCGCTTCCGCCGAATAGTTCGTGTCACGAACTATAAAATCGGGAGAGAGCCATGGAATTGACCAGCCAGCACGAGGAATTGCGCCGCACCATCCGCCGCTTCGTCGAGGAAGAGATCAATCCCCGGTGCGACGCCTGGGAAGAGGCGCAGATTTTCCCGGGCCGGGAACTCTTCGGCAAGATGGGCGCGCTCGGTCTGCTCGGCATCAACAAGCCCGAGGAATTCGGCGGCATGGGCCTCGACTATTCCTATGCGGCGGTCGCGGCCGAGGAATTCAGCCGGGTGCGTTCCGGCGGCATCGCCATGGCGATCGGCGTGCAGACGGATATGGCGACACCCGCGCTCGCCCGTTTCGGTTCCGACGAATTGCGCCGCGAGTTCCTGGCACCGGCCATCGCGGGCGAGGCGGTCGCCTGTATCGGCGTGACAGAAGCCCACGCCGGCTCCGACGTCGCCGCCATTCGCACCAAGGCGGTGCCGGATGGCGATGATCTCGTCATCAACGGCTCGAAGATCTTCATCACCAATGGCACCCAGGCTGACTGGATGTGCATGTTGGCCAATACGTCCGACGGCCAGAAGCACCAGAACAAATCGCTGATCATGGTGCCCCTGAAGGACGACAAGGGCAATCGGGCCAAGGGCGTCACCGTCGCCCGCAAGCTGAAGAAGATGGGGATGCACTCCTCGGATACCGCCGAGCTGTTCTTCGACGATGTGCGGGTGCCGAAGCGCAACATCATCGGCGAGCCGGGCATGGGCTTCGTCTACCAGATGCTGCAATTCCAGGAGGAGCGGCTCTACGGTGCCCTGTCGTCGATCGGCGGCTGCGACTGCACGATCGAGGAGACGATCGAATACACCCGCAACCGCAAGGCCTTCGGCAAGTCGATCCTCGACAATCAGGTGGTCCATTTCCGCCTGATCGAGCTGATGACGGAAGTGGAAGCCCTGCGCGCCCTGACCTGGCGCGCGGTCGACATCCATGTGAAGGGCGGCGACTGCACCGTCCTCGCCTCCATGGCCAAGCTGAAGGCGGCGCGCCTGACGCGCGAGGTGAACGACAGCTGCCTGCAATATTGGGGCGGCATGGGGTACATGGACGAGACCATGGTCTCGCGCCGCTATCGCGACGGCCGCCTGACCTCGATCGGCGGCGGCGCGGACGAGGTGATGATCGGCATCATCGCCAAGTTCAAGGGCCTGCTGCCCGGCCGCGCCTGAGGGCAGGGGGCGTGGCCGTGGCCGCGCCCCCCGATGTTCAGCCCTTGGCGAATTCGAGATTGCCGTCGTCGATCGCGTCGTTCAGCAGCATGACCTTGTCGCGCTTGTAGTCGTGCAGCACGGCCCAGGGCAGCTTGCGACCCTGACGCGGCAGGGTGTCCCTGGCCCGGCGGACATAGCCGGACGACAGGCCGCCCATGATCGTATCGTCGAGGGCGCTGCCCTCGAGGTCGCGCGGCGTCGCCACCTTGATGCCGTTGCGGTCCATGTGGTTCAGCAGGCGGCAGACATAGCTCGAGGCGATATCGGCCTTCAGGGTCCAGGGCGCGTTGATATAGCCGAAGATGCAGGCGAAATTCGGCATGTCCTGCACGAGGACGCCCTTGTACATCATCGAGCTGGCGACCGAGCGCGGCTGGCCGTTCAGCGAGACCGTGGTGCCGCCCAGCATCTGGACATTGAGCCCGGTCGCCGAGATGACGATGTCGGCTTCCAGCAGCTTGCCCGATTTCAGGCGGATACCGGTTTCGGTGAAACGGTCGATCTGGTCGGTCACGACCGAGGCCTGGCCAGACCTCAGCGCGGCGAACAGATCGGCGTTGGGCACGGCGCACAGGCGCTCGTCCCAGGGATTATAGGTCGGGGTGAAATGGCTCATGTCGAAATCGGGGCCGACGGCTTTCCGCACGTTCGACAGCAGCCAGCGCCGCACGAGGTGGGGCCAGCGCCGAGCGGCGATATAGAGCCAGCGCTGCACCGTGATGTTGCGGCGGCGGGCGAAGCCATAGACCCAGGATTCCGGCAGGAAGATCTTGAGGAAGCCCGAGAGCTTGTCGAGCGCCGGCACCGAGAAGATATAGCTCGGCGAGCGCTGCAGCATGGTGACATGGCCGGCCTCGCCCGCCATGGCGGGGACGAGGGTGACCGCGGTCGCGCCGCTGCCGATGACGACGACGCGCTTGCCCTTGTAGTCGAGACCTTCCGGCCATTTCTGCGGGTGGATCACCTGGCCCTTGAACGTGTCGAGGCCGGGGAAGTCGGGCTGGAAGCCGGTGTCGTAATTGTAGTAGCCGGTGGCGCCGATGGCGAAGCGGGCCTTGCGGCGGAGCGTTTCGCCCGTCGCCTCGTCGGTGCCGGTCACTGTCCAGCAGCCCTCGGCGGACGACCAGTCGACGCTTTTTGTGCGGAAGCCGAAGGTGATCTTGTTCTCTATGCCATATTCGCGGGCGGTGTCGCGGATATAGCTGCGGATCGACGGGCCGTCGGCCAGAACCTTCAGGTCGTTCCAGGGCCGGAACTTGTAGCCGAAGCTGAACATGTCGCTGTCCGAGCGGATGCCGGGGTAGCGGAACAGGTCCCAGGTGCCGCCGATGGCGTTCCGCCGCTCGAGGATCGCGACCGACTTGCCCGGGCATTCCCGCGCCAGATGGCAGGCCATGCCGATGCCCGACAGGCCGGCGCCGATGATCAGGACATCGGTGATTTCACCGCTCATGTGTTCTCTCCCTCGTTCTTGTCTCTCACCCGGCTGATCGGGCGTTGACGGTAATCTAGTGACAAATTCAGGTCGTTGCACCGCCCGCGTTTGGGGGGCATGGGGGGCTGCCGTTTTCGTGCAGCGCGGGCGGCGCCATTCGCGCTATACCGGCGGCCAGCCTTGGAGGGGCCGCCGTGACTGATTATGTGCGCAAGATTCTCGATGCCCGCGTCTATGACGTCGCCCAGCAGACGCCGCTCGATCCCCTGACCCGCCTCGGCGGCCGGATCGATGCTTCCGTCTTCCTGAAGCGCGAGGATCTGCAGCCCATCTTCTCGTTCAAGATCAGGGGCGCCTACAACAAGCTGGTCCGGCTCGATGCCGCCGCGCGGGCGGCCGGCGTCATCTGCGCCTCGGCCGGCAATCACGCGCAAGGCGTCGCCCTGTCGGCGAAGCGGCTCGGCCTTCGCGCCGTCATCGTCATGCCGGTGACGACGCCGCCGATCAAGGTCGAGGCCGTCCGCTACTGGGGCGCCGAAATCGTCCTGCACGGCGATACCTTCGACGTCGCCTACGAACACGCCCGCAAGCTCGAGGCCGAGCAGGGCCTGACCTTCGTGCACCCTTACGACGATCCGGACGTGATCGCGGGGCAGGGCACGGTCGGGGTCGAGATCCTGCATCAGCACCCCGATCCGATCGAGGCGATCTTCGTGCCCATCGGCGGCGGCGGGCTTGCCGCCGGCATCGCCTCCTACGTCAAGTTCCTGCGGCCCGAGACCAGGGTGATCGGCGTCGAGCCGGTGGACGCCGCTTCCATGAAGGCGGCGATCGATGCCGGGCGCCGCGTCGTCCTCGACCGGGTCGGGCTGTTCGCCGATGGCGTCGCCGTCCGCCAGGCGGGGGAAGAGACCTTCCGCCTGTGCCGCGCCCTGCTCGACGATGTGATCCTCGCCGATACCGACGCGATCTGCGCCGCGGTCAAGGATGTCTTCGAGGATGTTCGGGTGATCGCCGAGCCGGCGGGGGCGCTGTCGCTGGCCGGGCTGAAGGCTTATGCCGCGGCGAACCCGACGCGGACAGGATCGCTGGTCGCCGTCGCCTCCGGCGCCAACATGAATTTCGACCGGCTGCGCCATGTCGCCGAGCGCGCGGAGATCGGCGAGGCGCGGGAGATCCTGCTGGCCGTGACCATTCCCGAAGTCGCCGGCTCCTACCGCCGCTTCATTCAGGTGTTGGGCAATCGCAGCATCACCGAATTCAACTACCGCTATGCCGCCGGCCAGCAGGCCCATGTCTTCGTCGGCCTGAAACTGGGCGATGCCCGCAAGGAAAAGCCGCCGATCATCGAAAGCCTGACCGGCCTCGGCTATCGCGTGCTCGACATGTCGGCGGACGAGACCGCCAAGATTCACATCCGCTACATGGTCGGCGGCCGGGCGCCGCAGGGCCTTGCCGACGAGATCCTGCTGCGCTTCGAATTCCCCGAGCGGCCGGGGGCGCTGATGCGCTTCCTCGACGGGGTGGGGGCGGACTGGAACATCACCCTGTTCCACTACCGCAACCATGGCGCCGACTACGGGCGCGTTCTGGTCGGCCTCCAGGTGCCGACGGGCGGACGGGCGCGGCTGCAAGCCCAGCTCGACGCCCTCGCCTACCCGTGGGAGGACGAGACCGACAATCCTGCCTACCGGCTGTTCCTGGGGGCCTGAACGGTTCACGGCAGATAGCCGATCTGCCGTGCGCTGATCAGGGTGAACTTGCGCGACAGCGCGGGCGACAGCCGGGCGAGGAATTGCGCCGGCCAGGCGATGGGGCCGCTGAAGATATGCGCCTTGCCCCGGGCGATGCCCTTCAGCACCGCCTCGGCCACCACTTGGGGGCCACAGCCCTTGGTGATGTAATAATGCTGCAACCGGTCGAGCTGGGATTGCGGCACCGAGGGCAGGGCGGATTTGGCCGTCGCGATCGGCGTGTTGATGATGCCGGGATAGAGCGAATGGACCATGACGTTCTGCCCGGCGAGTTCGAGCGCCAGCACCTCGCCGAGGTTCTTCACCGCGCCCTTGGAGGCGGCATAGGCGACCATGTTGGGCGCCGGCGAGACCGAGGCGGCGGAGGCGGTATTGACGATGTGCCGCGCGTCCCCCGCCTTCAGCATGGCGGGCAGGAAGGCGCGGATGCCGTGGACGATGCCCATGACGTTCACGCGCATGATGCGCTCCCAATGCGCCGGCTCGTGTTCGAGGAAGCCGCCGAAATAGGCGATGCCCGCATTGTTGAACAGGACATGGGGCGCCCCCTGAGCCGCCAGGACACGGCCGGCCATGACCTCGACCGCCTCGGCGCTGCCGACGTCGCAAACCTCGGCCATGGCGTCGGCGCCGAGGGCGCGGACGCGGCCGGCCGCGTCC